>NZ_JAVKBY010000088.1:0-35823 GCF_040222985.1 Coleofasciculus sp. F4-SAH-05 | reverse complement strand
CGAAGCGTTGCGCAGGGGGTATGGGGGAGGCGCTCGTCCCCCATCGGGGGGTCTGGGGGGCTGGTCCCCCAGAGACAAACTCCTATCTTTGACCCTATCTGTGACGAGAAAAAATGGGCTAAAAGCAGGATAGCTCAACACAACAGAAAAGCTTGTCACCCCGTGAGGTTGCAACCATAAGTGACTAAACCCGCCCCGACTCAGGTTTATAGACTTCCCGTGAAAAGTCAGAAGGTATATCAAGGGTGTTGGCGAACCCCAAATGCACGCTTTTCAGTGCGATTGATCCCTTAAATCGCCTCACCTAAAATGAGCTGTTGTCGATGACTGTGTAATAACTGGAATTCCTGTTGCCCCACCTGCTCTACCATATAAATGATATCTTCAGGTCGCAGCAGAGTGCCGTCATTCCGACAACTGCCAACATAGCGTAGCACGGCGGGTTGAGATGGGGCGTCTGTTTTCACCTCTATCAGTTCTAACTCAAATAAGCGATCGCGTAAATTCACTGACTTCTTTTTCCCCGACTTGGTGCGCTTCTCTAACCAAATCGCCTCAGCCTGATTTACCGCCTTAACCCAATCTTGCCACTGTTGCAGCGACGCTGATCCCGCTTCGGCTACCACGTCAAGCCGATACTCCGCTTTTGCCAACAGTCGGGTTGTCGCCGGCATCTTTAAATCCGCTTCTTCAACCTTATACACCGGGATATCCGGCGGAAGCTGATCCGCAAGCCGTTGCTGAAACTCCGCTACATCCATCGACTCGGTTAACTCGAAGTCAGCAATCTCGCCACTACTCGACATCCCTAATGACAACGCATTCGCGATCATAATCCGGGGTCCAGGATGATATCCGCCAGTAAAAGTAATCGGTAAGGATGCCCGTCTGACGGCACGGTCAAATAACCGGACTAAATCCAAATGACTGACTAATGTCATTTCACCCACCTTACCGTACCACACCCGCAACCGCTGCGCTTTGTGTTGATTTGGCTTAAAGTGACCTGTAAATTCGGGAATTTGCGGCGGTTCAACGACAATATTATGACCAAAATCCGTACCACAAATCCCACAGTGAGAACAGCCCTCAAAGGCGCAATCCGGTACAGTCGCCGCGTCTAGGGCGCGTTGTAAGTCTTCAATCAGCCAATTTTTATCAATCCCGGTATCAATATGATCCCAGGGTAAGGGAGAAAGGGTGTAGGGGCTCTTTTCACTACTATCCTTTGCTTTATCCCCAGATGCAACTAAACCCGCCTCATCTAAGTGCGAGAGGGTTGAATCGTGAAACACATTCCATTCGCCGTTTTCGACTTGGCGATATTTCCAGGTGAGATCAGATTCGGCGATCGCACCTTCCCAAGCCGCAAACGCTTTATCTAAACTTTCCCACCATGCATCCATTCCCGCACCCAATTCCCAAGCCCGACGCACCACCGCCCCTAAGCGTCTGTCACCCCGCCCCACAAAGTCTTCCATTGCCGAAATTCGCACATCGGTGTAATTGACTTTCACACCCTTAATCCGGCGAAAGGCATCGCGTAATAACTCTTGCTTACGGATAAACTCAGACGTAGACACCGAATGCCACTGAAACGGTGTATGCGGCTTGGGGGTAAAGTTAGAAATAGTAATATTAAAGCCAAACCGTTTACGCCCCGATGCCCGACATTCTTGCTGCAACCACTTCACCGTTTCAGCAATCCCGATCACATCCGCATCAGTTTCACCGGGCAAGCCAATCATAAAGTAGAGTTTAACTTTATCCCATCCTTGCTCAAATGCTGTCTTCACACCCCGCAGCAATTCTTCGTTCGTCAATCCCTTATTCACAATATCCCGCATCCGCTGGGTGCCGGCTTCTGGGGCGAAGGTTAAGCCGCTTTTGCGCGTACCGCCGATAATATTGGCAATGTTTTCATCAAACCGATCCACCCGTTGGCTGGGGAGAGACAGGGAGATATTCTCATTTTTGAGACGATTCTTTACCTCTAATCCCACGGCGGGTAGGGATAGGTAATCGGAACAGGAGAGGGAAAGCAGGGAGAACTCATTATATCCCGTCGCCCGCATCCCCTTTGCGATCGCATCCACGACTTTCTCCGGTTCCACATCTCTAGCAGGGCGGGTTAACATTCCCGGTTGACAAAAACGACACCCTCTGGTACAGCCGCGTCGAACTTCAATCGTCAGCCGATCATGGACGGTTTCGATATAGGGTACGAGTCCAATAGAATACTCTGGTATTGGTGTAGCGACTCGCCGCAAAATCCGCGCTGGCACATCAGGGCGATTGGGATGAACTGAACCATCCTCTGCCATATCGTAGAATTGTGGCACATAAACCCCCGGAATCTGTGCCAAGTCTAAGAGTAATTCTTGGCGAGTTAATCCGGCGGCTTTGCCTTCTTCAATAATTAAACCCATTTCGGGGAGCAATTCTTCCCCATCCCCCAGCGCCACAACGTCTAAAAAGTCGGCGTAAGGTTCTGGGTTGGATGTCGCGGTTTGTCCGCCCGCAAAAATTAGGGGAATGTCGCTGATGCTATAATTTGCCCGTTCTTGCCAAGTGAGGGGAATTCCGGCTAACGAGAGCATTTCCAGGATATTCGTCGCCCCAAGTTCATAGCTGAGGCTGAATCCCAGGATATCAAAATCTGTGAGCGATCGCCGATTTTCGACTGTAAATAAAGGTGTCTGAGTGTCCCGCAATTTCGTGGCTAAATCTGGCGCGGGTAAATACGCGCGATCGCAAAGTTGTCGAGGTTGAGTGTTTAGGATGTTGTAGAGAATAATATGCCCTAAATTAGATGCACCCACTTCATAGATTTCTGGGTAGGTTAATACCCAGCGCACCTTAGCCGTGTCCCAGGGTTTATGGACAGCGCCTAACTCGTTTCCCAGGTAGCGGGCTGGCTTGATGATGTCTTTGGTCAGTAGTTTCTCTGGTGCGATCGTCATGACAACCTTGCCCCTCTGAATCGAGTTCGGTTAACCCTTACAACTCATCTATCTTACAGAAGACTAGCAATAATGCCCAATCGTCACTCGACAATAGTCCTGTGACTGTCTCCAATAAGAACAAATGAATCCGTCAGGGAAGTGTACAATTCACCGACTTTATGATATTGTTCTAGTCTCTCAATATCAGGGACATCTGCTTGACAGCTTTATCACGGTACACTACTGAGCGTTTGAGCTAGCTAATGCCAAGCCGATCAAGCATAAACCATTGTCCGTCTTGGGCTGTCTTCTTTAGCTGTCAAGGTTGCCAAGAAATCATCATAACTTTCAAAGATTTCCATGGCTTGATCCAGTTGAGTTAGCTCAAAAATCATCCGCACCGAATCCCCCATACCGCAAAGGCTAAAGCGCTGGTTTCGCCGTTGCGCTAAACGCAACGCTGATACCAATACACCCAAGCCAGCACTGTCAAGGGTTTCTACCTGCTGCATATCCACCAGCACTGTCGAATAGCGATCCGACAAAATAGCCGATTTCAGTTGGTGATCCAATTCAACCGCATTAGAGGCATTAACCTGACTTGTTGGTCTAACGATTGATAATTTGGAGTCTAAAGTCGCGATTGCCATAGCTCACTCCTTAGATTTGTATAGGTTAAGACATTGGATTAGAGAATCCACCTAAAGATAGCGCGTCACTTCTCAAAGTTGCTACAATTTCTGCCTTAACAACGGGTTAAGGTTTTCTAGTGTGGGGTTTTACTTTCTTCAGTTTTTTAGTGTTCCGTAAAAAAAACATGAATCTTTGTAACCTAATATACTGAATATGAACACTTAGCCAAGGAAGCAATAGTCCACCGTTTAGGCTTTACTCAAAGTTTATCCTTAACGCCAGTTCTCTTACATCTATAATAATTAATAGCTTATCTGGGGGATCTTTCTTCAGGTAGAGAATAAAACGAATCATTTTTTATAGATTATTATATTTCTTTAACGATTTTTAGTAAATCAAATCGGTGAAACTCTTAGCCGGAGAGGGGTTACCTGCGATAGACTGTCGGAAGGCATGCTTTTTCGTTGATTGGGGCAAGGTGTCTACCTAGCTATCAAGGAAATTAATAAAACTATTTTCGCTAAATAACAGTGATATAGATCACAAAAAATAATGATTAGAATCACGCTCTCATCTAGTAATTCCCCAGAGAATTGCTATAGTATGGAATTCTGTGCAATAAGAGAGTGAAAACCACCTACGTTATCCGCCATTTGGTTGAAAGAGCGCTTTATATCAGGCAACTAACTCCTGATATAGAGAATGAAATTAACTATGAATTAACTCGCTTAGGATATATTTCCGATGCCGATTACGAAGCCCTTGAATTATTAATGGCTGAGATGGATGCGGGTAGAATCCGGTTAGTTCCTAGTGTTTAGAGTGTTACGTTAATCATCACCAGCTAGACGGGAAATTTTTGTAAGTGCCAAAAGCCAATTTTGGATTACCTTATAGAGTTGATTTCAGGGATGACTCAAACTCATGAGGATAGGTTTGCCAAACTTCAGCAATGAAATCAGCAAGTTGATGGCGAGTATCAGAATTATCTTTTGGGTGGCGATGTAAGTCTTCCAGTTGTGCCAATATAGGAATGACCTCCGTATCCCAAACCAGTCGCAAAAACTTTGTGGGCCAAAGTACGTCAGGTCCTTGACGCAAATCATACAATCTCAGAGATTGGGGTGTAACTTGGTTTATATCTTCATTCTCGATTGGGGTTACAGCTAGCATCAAAGGGCGCAACCAGCAAATCTGCCGCCATTCGACGACTTCTATCACCTCAGCATATAAATGGCGGTTTGCGTGTTCTAAACAAATAATCTGGTGAGGCTGAAAATTAATCTTCGTCATTCGTCATTTGCCATACTCGCTTCGCTTCAAACACACTACGTTTATGTAAAGGTTTGAGGCTTATTAACATTTCACTCTACATTGCTAGTGTAGTACAAGTTTTGGATAGAGTTGTATAACTTATCGGTTATGTATCGAAGCGCTTCGCAACTTTTTCAGTTTTGGAGAAAATCAACGTAAAATCAAGGCTTACAAGTGTTGATTGGGTAAACTCCATGCCATAGAGTCGGAGCTGTAGAGGTTTTCACGTACTGTTTAATTGGTTAAGGCTAGAGTTTTTAGCCCAAATCCATGTAGCTTTAGGTCTGGTCGAATAAGTTTAATCGATTTGAGTAGAAAACATTACGTTCCGTACCCAAATTGGCAAGCCTGTGCTAGCTTAATCATTGAGAATGTGTTCGGTTTCAGTGTTTGTGTTTAGTACAGATTGGCTTTTTTCCTTTCGACTTGACAGACTTGTCTCCGATACCCTCATCTTTATACAACTTTGAGTTTGGAGACAATCATGTCAATTTACGTAGGCAACCTATCCTACGACGTTACGGCAGAAGACCTGAGTGCTGTCTTTGCAGACTATGGTGCTGTCAAGCGGGTGCAGTTACCCACTGATCGTGAAACCGGACGTCCTCGGGGTTTTGGTTTTGTAGAGATGGAAACAGACGATGAAGAAACAGCCGCGATTGAGGCACTCGATGGGGCTGAATGGATGGGGCGCAATATGAAGGTGAATAAAGCCAGACCTCGCGAAAACAGAGGGGGGAACCGCAAAAACGGGAACTTTTCGCGTCGTTAATAATTCTAATTGGCTCAATTCATGAACCCTAACCTACTTCGTTGAGGTTAGGGTTTGGCAGAGGGAACCTTTGACTCAATTCTTGCCGCACAATTAGTAGGTCTGGTTAGAATTAGAAAAGAGCCGGGAAGTCAACTGCCCCACCCACAAGGGGATGGGGCTTGTAACTAGGCGAGATTACTCTCGCCCGAAACATAGGGCGCATTGACTGACGCCTGCTCTTGCGTCCCAGGCTGGGTACAAGAGAGAATGTAATCGTCTCGGACATTAAGAGCAGCATTAAGGTCAGCGTGAGTCTGATAGCCACAATTGTGACAACAGAAGCGAGACTTGTGACGATTTGTTCGCCTGATGTGTTTACAGACATTGCACTTTTGAGAGGTATAGCGAGGGTCTTGATGGACGAGGAGCTTACCCAAGGCTTCTGCTTTGTAGGTTAAGAACTGCTCTTGCTGATAGAATGCCCAACTCCCCAGCCACTTATTCATCTTCTTGCCCCGTCGCCGATTGCGAATACTGGACAAGTCTTCAAGTACAAAAACTGCTATTTCTGGCTGGTTCGCTAGCTTCTTACTCACACAATGATTCGTGTCCTTCATGAACCGCTTCTCGCGTCCCGACATCGCTTTGAATCGACGCTTGGCGCTACGAGTGCCTTTTTGTTGGAGCTGACTACGATTGTATAAGTAGCGTCTTTGTACACCCCTGATGTTAGATGAGCTAAAAAATTGACCGTCAGAGGTAACAGCCTGATGATACAAACCTCGGTCAATTCCTTGTATTTTTCCTTTCACCTGTGGAGGGTCAACCGTTTCAAAGACTAACCTTACCCAAAATTGTTTGTTGTGTTTTGAGTAAGTTAGGGATGGAGACGGTGCGCTTCACAGTTTTACCTCTTACATCCTTGGTCTACTTAGATTAGCACAAAAAGTTATATGTTTTGACAGAGGCTAACTGTCACCCCGATAGATTATTGGCATGGGAGCGGGGTATTGAACCCCGTCGCCTGCGGAGCCTCTCATCCCCACCTACAAGGGGATGGGGTTTTCTCGGCGATTTTTATAAATTTCCGGCTCAAAGCAAAAGGGAAGAATCGAGCTTAATAAATTTATTCAATTCAACTTCAATGGCACGGAAATCAGCATTTTAGAATCGCCGAAACTTGATAGACCGTAGGGTGGGCAATGCCCACCGGGAGCATATCATTGAATCGCTGCGGCTGGTGGCAGGACGAGTTTGGGTGCTCTCTTGACGCTAGAACCATTAGAAGGCTTTTCCCCTTGACTTTGAGTCTCCTGAAGTAAAACTTCCCGAATTAATCGTGCCATCACCCGTTGGGCTAAACCGCCAGCAATTTTTTGTCCCATTTGCTGAGTTTCTGGCTTCATCAAAAATTGGGGAACGAGGGGAGCAAGTTGGAAGGGATCGAAACCGGGCGTATCTTGCAGAATTTGCCAAATTCGTTTGATATGCTCTGCACTTTGCGGCAGTTCTACGACTTTGCTAGTGGATGCCGTTTTTTGCTGTAATCCCACTCGTTGGCGCAGAGACTCAGTCACATTATCAAAGGTTTTACGTCCAAACATATCTACAGCTTTGACAATTTCCTCGATCAATTGTTCCCGAATCAAAACACCGCGTTCTGAGAATAAAAATTCTAACGTTTGATTTAAAACCTTATTCAAATCGTAATCTTGAGAATTGGCGGCATTCCGCAATAAATTTTCCAGACGATTCCAGCGAAAATTGCCATCTTTGACGAGTAAGTCTTTTAAAGAAGCGCGTAATTGTGGGGAAGAATCTGTTAATAAACGCTTCGCCACATAAGGATAAGCTTTACTGAGAACCTTGAAGTTCGGATCAACATTAATCGCAATCCCTTCCAATGTGACCAAGGAACGAATAATTAGGGCATAGTAGGCTGGAACTCGAAATGGATATTCATACATGACTTCCGAGAGTTGGTCAGTGATACTTTTGAAATTGAGTTCGGCAACACTAGCGCCTAAGGCATTGCTAAAAACATTAGCAAGCGCTGGAATAATTGGGGTTAAATCCGTATCTTCCGACAGAAACTCTAAGTTCACATAGTCATGAGCTAAACCCGCGAAGTCCCGGTTGACTAAATGAACAACCGCCTCAATCAACCCATAACGCTGATAGGGTTTGACTTCGCTCATCATCCCGAAATCCAGATAAGCCAGCTTGCCTTCCGGCGTGGCTAGTAAATTTCCGGGATGGGGATCAGCATGGAAAAATCCATGTTCCAATAGTTGGCGTAGTGAACATTGCACGCCAACTTCAATTAAATACTTGGCATCAATTCCTTGAGCCTTAATCGCTTCCAGATTGGTCAGTTTAGTACCACTGACCCACTCCATTGTCAAGACACGCCGTCCTGTGTATTGCCAGTAAATTTTGGGTACATATATATCCTGAAGGTGACCGTAAAGGTTGGCAAAGCGTTCAGCATTACACCCTTCTTGGGTATAATCCATTTCTTCAAAGATGCGGGTACCAAACTCATCCATAATTGCCACCAAGTCACTCCGCACTTGCTTGACATTGTTTTGTACCAACTGAGCGAGGCGGCGTAAAATATAAACGTCTAAGGCAATGCGCCGTGCTAAACCTGGTCGCTGCACTTTTACGGCAACGGTTTCCCCTGTTTTGAGTTTCCCTTTGTAAACTTGTCCCAGGGAGGCAGCAGCGACAGGTGATGAGGTCAGTTCGGCATAAATTTCTTCGGGGCGATCGCCTAGTTCTTCTTCGATAAATCGAAAAGCGACTTCATTGGGGAAGGGAGGGAGTTGATCTTGGAGCAACGCCAACTCTTCTAAGTACAGGGGGGGTACTAAGTCAGGTCGCGTCGAAAGTGCTTGCCCGACCTTAATATACGCTGGTCCGAGTTGGGTTAAGAGTTCCCGCAACTGAATCGCTCGCCGCCGTTCTTTGATCTGTCGGCGACCTCGTATCCGATCCCACCATAAGCCTAGGGCAAAGGCAGCTGTGGGTAAAGTAATCCTGAGTAGCCGTCCTAAGACTTGTAGCGGTGCCCGTCCATATTGAGCTTCAATCGCTACTGGATCATAGCGCAGGGTTTCTGTTCGGTTTTCCGAACACTCCTGTGGTAACGCTGATGCCGGGGATGGCGTCTGTTCATACTCAACCACAATTGGCTCAGGGGGTAAGGGTTCCACTGAAGGATTGAGTTCGGCTATTGAATCTCGCTGGGGGGAGGATGGGGAAATTGTTTTAAGATTCATATTTATTTATGATTCACCAATAGGAGCAACTCTGTAAAGAATTGTAACAAAAAAATGATTGAGATACCACGCCATTCAGTTTATCCTGATCAGGACTCATGGTTAAGCGACAAGGTTGGCTCGATCTGCACGGTAGTATCCACTTATAACGTATGACTTATTTCGTCTTTTAACCGCTTTCCCTAACTATTGGATGAAAATGTTATGTTGCTGTCGTTACGGATTCAAAATTTTGCCTTAATCGACCAACTGGAATTGGAATTTGCGGCGGGTCTAAATGTTTTGACGGGCGAAACGGGTGCTGGTAAGTCAATTATTCTGGATGCCATTGATGTCGCGTTGGGAGGAAAAGTCACCCATCGTTTGATTCGCACCGGGGAAAAACGGGCGCTGGTTGAGGCGACGTTTCGCATCGATGGGACGTTGATGGCTTGGTTGAGTGAACAGGAAATTGATTTACTTGATGAAGCGGATTTGGTCTGTAGTCGAGAGATTACGGCTAAACAGAACTCCCTGCGATCGCGATCGCGAATTAATGGGATTTTGGTGAATCGTCCCTTGATGGAACAATTACGCGATCACTTGGTGGAAATTACCGCCCAAGGTCAAACAGTACAGCTTTTTGCCTCAACTCGCCAGCGGCGACTGCTTGACTTTTACGGCGGTTTCCCGATTAAAAAGCAACTTGAGCAAGTCGCTACCGCTTATCTGGCATCTCAGGACGCTTTACAAGCCTTGCAAAAGCGCCGTCAGTCGGAACAGCAACGCCTACAACGCCTCGATTGGCTAGAGTATCAAATTCAGGAACTGAGTGCTGCGGATCTGGCTGATCCTGATGAACTGATGGAACTTGAGCAAGAAAGTCAACGGTTAACTCATGTCGTGGAACTCCAACAGCACAGTTATCAGGTTTATCAGTCGCTTTACCAAAATGACAGCGGTGCATTTGCCTGCGCCGATTTATTAGGGGAAGCCGAAACCACGTTGAGTGATATGGCGCAATACGACACCCAGTTACAACCGATCCTAGAATTGGTCAGTGGTGCTTTAGCCCAGGTGGTAGAAGCTTCTCATCAAATTAATGCGTATGGGGATGGACTGGAAACTGATCCCGAACGCCTGCAAGAGGTTGAAGAACGCATCCAAGCGCTTAAACAAATTTGCCGGAAATATGGACCCACTTTAGCCGATGCGATCGCGCATTACGAAAAACTTGCCTCAGAATTGGCTGAACTTAGGGGTAACGGTCAATCGTTGGATGAGTTGGAAAAAATTTACCACCAATGTCAGGAAACCTTAACAGAAAGCTGTACTCAACTCACCCAGTTACGTCGAGTCGCAGCGGAGGAACTGGAACAGCGTCTGGTGGAACAACTGAAGCCTCTAGCCATGTCCAAGGTACAATTTCAGGTGGCGATTACGCCGATCGCGCCGATAGTGACCGGTGCGGATCAAGTCACGTTTTATTTATCTCCCAACCCAGGGGAACCGCTACAACCGTTAGCAGCAACGGCATCGGGGGGGGAAATGAGCCGTTTTTTACTGGCATTGAAAGCCTGTTTGTCGAATAGTGGCGACCAAGGCTTGACCTTAATTTTTGATGAAATTGACGCTGGGGTATCGGGGCGGGTAGCCAGTGCGATCGCGGAACGACTTCATCACCTGAGCCAGCAAAATCAAGTGTTGTGTGTGACTCACCAACCCATCATCGCCGCCATGGCAGATCGGCATTTCCGCGTCGATAAACAGGTGATCGATCAAACCCTCTTACCCGAAACTAACCAGACAAACACGCTCGTTGATCAGGGAATTTCTGAGATTGACCTGCGTACCGTTATTCGCGTCAGTCGCCTGGATCATCATTCTCACCGCCAGGAAGAAATAGCCCAGCTAGCTGGTGGACAATCGGGTCAGGAAGCCATGACGTTTGCCGATTCCCTCCTGACCCAAGCCCGTCATTGGCGTCAGAATTGATGGAGATGGTCATTTGTCATTTGTCATTTGTCATTTGTCATTCGTCATTTGTCATTTGTCATTTGGTCAGGGCGGGTTTTGCAGCCAAGCTAAGGAAAACCATCAATATTAGTCCCTAAACCCGCCCCTACACACAGATACACCATGGTACATTTCTACCATGACTGTCCTCAGCTCCCCCTGCTCCCCCTGCTCCCCCTGCTCCCCCTGCTCCCCCTGCTCCCCCTGCTCCCCCTGCTCCCTCATCTTTCCAATAAAATAAACCTGAGTGGTAAAACTTTAACTGATAGAGTAATCTTATTCGTATGCCAGGAATGTTCTCTGACCCTAACGAGAAATATGACAGCTGCATTTTCACCCAGGTCTGCGGATCACAATGGAGATACCGTTGATATAACGCCAATCTATACTGACGACCAAAGAGCGCCGGCACATCAACCTGCCTCTGCTGGTGCCCTAGCGACCACGAATGGAACATTTACGGCGTTTCTTGCGCCCCTGACTCAAGACAGCTTTAAAGAAGTTGTCACGGGGGTGGAAAAGAAACTCGAAGTTGTTCATCAAACCCTGTCCATGCTCCTCGACAGCCAAGGGTTTGAGACAATTCTTCAGGAAATGCTCAATGCCATCACCTTGAAGACAGCAGAGCTTTTGGGTGCAGACCGGACAACGATATTTTTACTGGATGAAAATAAAAATGAATTATTTTCGATCGTCGCCGAAGGTGAAAATGGAAAAACCATAGAACTGCGGATTCCCGCTGATCAGGGAATTGCTGGGGAAGTGGCAACGTTTAAAAAAGTTGTCAATAATCCCTACGATTTCTTCGATGATCCGCGATCAGAAGGGTCGAAAAAACTCTATAAGACAACCGGATACCGGACGTATACGATGTTGACGCTGCCCTTGCTCAATGAGAAGGGAGACCTAGTGGCGGTGGTTCAGCTGCTGAATAAGCTAAAACCGGATCATGAGCCTGAGGATGATTTACCCTTAGAAGAAAAAATTGATAAACAGGGTTTTAGCGAAACCGATCAGAAACTTTTTGAAGAATTTGCCCCCTCCATCCGCCTGATTCTGGAGTCGTCCAAGTCATTTTACCTGGCAACTCAGCAACAGCGAGCGGCTAATGCTCTGATGAAGGCGACTGAATCCCTGAGTAAGAGCAGTTTAGACTTGGAAGAAACGCTCAAGCGGGTGATGGAGGAAGCTAAGGAGCTGATGAATGCGGATCGCTCGACCTTGTGGTTGATTGATCACGAACGCAATGATTTGTGGACGAAGATTACTCAGTCTGGCGGCTCGATGAAAGAACTGCGGGTTCCAATTGGAGCGGGTTTTGCAGGTCGAGTCGGGCTAACGGGTGAAATTCTCAATATCCCGTTTGATCTTTACAATCATCCGGATTCAGAGACATCAAGAAACACCGATCGCAATACGGGGTATCGCACCTGTAGCTTGCTGTGTATGCCTGTCTATAACGCCGATGGCGAGTTAATTGGTGTTACCCAATTGGTGAATAAGAAGAAGAAGGGAGAGTTTCCGGCTTACGAACCAAATCCCGATAAAGAGGAACAAGACGCACCCGAATGCTGGAAGGCGAGTTTCGATCAAAGCGATGTCGCTTTTATGGAAGCCTTTAATATCCAAGCGGGTGTGGCGCTGCAAAATGCGAAGCTGTTTGCCACGGTTAAACAGCAGGAGCAAATGCAGAGGGATATCCTGCGGAGTCTGACCAATGGTGTAATTTCTACAGACAAAGCCGGTAAAGTTATCGCGGCGAATGAAAGTGCCAAGAAACTGTTGGGCTTTAGTAAGGGAGATACTATCGAAGGGCGATCAGTTTCCGAATTGATCAAAATTAAAGAGAAAGAGGGTAGCCTTGCCAGCTTTGCTCAATTACTACAGAATGGCTTAGATGCCAAAAGCGAGAAAGACCGCAATCAGTACTACCCCGATCAGACGTTGCTAACGCCGAGCAATGAAGAGCATAGCGTGCATTTGTCGATTAACTCCATTGCCGATACTAGCGATCTGACCAATGTGTATGGGGCGTTGGTGGTGATGGACGACATCAGTGATGAGAAGCGCCTCAAGAGTACAATGTATCGGTACATGACTCAGGAGTTGGCAGAAGAACTGCTGAAACTGGGTGATGCCAAGATGGGAGGCGATCGCAAAGAAGTTTCGGTGCTGTTTTCTGATATTCGTAGCTACACCACTTTGACCGAAAAACTCCAAGCGGAAGAAGTGGTGGGAATGCTGAATGAGTATTTTGAATCGATGGTCGAGGCAATTTTCAAGCAGAAAGGTACTCTCGATAAATATATCGGCGATGCAATTATGGCGGTATTTGGTTCGCCCTTACCCCTACCCGATCACGCCTGGAGAGCGGTACAAACGGCTGTGGACATGCGCCACCGATTGGCAGATTTTAATGCTAATCGTCTGTCACAGAATAAAGAAGAAATCCGAATTGGGATTGGGATTAACTCGGACAGTGTAATTAGCGGCAATATTGGTTCGAGTAAGCGGATGGAGTTCACCGCCATTGGCGATGGTGTCAACTTAGGCTCCCGCCTAGAAGGTGCCAGTAAGCAATATGGCTGTGACATTATTATTAGCGAATATACCTTTGCTCCCTGCCAGGATAGGATTTGGTATCGGGAACTCGATTGCATTCGGGTTAAAGGCAAGAATAAGCCTGTCAGAATTTACGAACTGGTGGGATTGCGTTCTGATCCCCTTTCTGCCGAAAAAGAGGAAATTATTGAACATTACCACAAAGGACGGGAGCATTATCTCAACCGGAAGTTTACCCGGGCGATGGGTGAATTTGGCATTATCCTGGAAGAATTTGACAAAAATGATAAAGCAGTTGCATTACACCTGAAGCGGTGTCAACATTTTCTCCAAGAACCACCACCGGATGACTGGGATGGGGCTTACACAATGACTGAAAAGTAATTCAAGCAACTAGCACCCCAAGAATGAGGACTCTTTTGGGTAGGATGGGCATTGCTCACCCTACTTATTTATCGCTAATCAGAGAATTATTGTTCAACCTACCTTGAGTCATAATAGAGACCAGTGTCTACTGAATTCTATGTTGATGTTGGCTACAGTTCAGGGAAATTCTTGCTAGCGTTAAGGTGTTAGTTGTGAGTAATCAGATACGTGAAAGAGACTAGTGGGGAGTTATCTCAAAATCAGGTTCCCTACGAGGGTGGCGAAGGGTCAAAGCTCTCTGCCTGGTGGTCGCGTCTTAAACGCATTGGTAGTTTGACCTGGAAAAATCCAGCCTTGCTAACCAGTTTGGCGGTTACAGGTGTGTTGCTGGGGACTCGCCAGTTAGCGCTTTTGGAGCCATTGGAGCTTTATGCTTATGATCGGTTGATGCAGTTGCGACCGAGTTTACCTCCTGACCCACGCCTGTTGGTGGTTGAGGTGACGGAGCAGGATATTGAATCCCTAGAGCAGTGGCCCATGACTGATGCGCTGATGACGCAGCTACTGCAAAAGCTACAGCAGTATCAACCGACGGTGGTTGGTTTGGATATGTATCGGGATATTCCCATACCTCCGGGTAACGCTGAATTAACCCAACTCTTTAACAACAGCGATAATCTCATCCCTATTTGTCGGCTAGGGAACGAAACCAAGCGAGGGACTCCCCCACCGAAAGCTGTGCCTCAGGAGCAGGTTGGCTTTGCGGATTTAGCCATTGATGAAGGGGGTGTTGTGCGTCGGGCGTTGTTGTTTCACAATGCCGAAATTCCTAAAGGTTGCAGCACCCGCCTTTCTTTTAGCTTTCAGTTAGCCCGGTACTACCTCGAACAAAAAGGAATTGAACCACAAACGATTACCCAAGACGAACAAGAGTATCTCAAATGGGGAGATGTGGTTTTCAAACCCCTAAAGCCCAAGTCAGGAGGGTATCAAAAGGCGGATGCGGGTGGCTATCAACTTTTATTGAATTACCGCTCTGCGGACAAACTCGCCGATAGTGTGACCCTGACAGACGTTCTCGAAGATCGTCTTGATCCAAGCTTAGTCAAAGACCGCATCGTCCTGATTGGGATTTCTGATCCGGCAGAAAATGATCTGTTCTACACACCCTACAGTTCCGAAGGGGAAGTTCTGCAAAAAATGCCGGGAGTAGTTGTTCATGGTCAAATTGTCAGTCAACTGCTCAGTACCGTTCTCAATGGACGCAAGCTGTTTTGGTTTATACCTGAGTGGGGAGAAGTGGTCTGGATCGGGTTTTGGTCATTGACGGGCGCTATCCTGATATCCATCACCCACAATATCCGGCAACTGCTGCTGGCTGAGACAGTAGCGATTGGTCTTTTGGGCAGTATATCCTTGATCGTGTTTCTGGAGGCAGGTTGGATACCGGTGATGATACCAGCCTTGGGATTGGTGATGTCATCTACAGGGGTCTTGGCTTATAGCGCCTACCAAAATCAGCAAGAACGCGCCCATTTTGCCCATCTACTCCAAGAACAGGAAAATAATCTCATTGCCCTTCAGGGTTTATTACAAGATAGAACCAGCTTTGCTCCAACCACTCAGGAGGATGAAGATGACGATCAGACTCTGATTGCAGAACAGCAAGAGGTAACCCTAAGTGAAGAAACGGCTATTGCCCCATCGCAGCAGGATGGGGATGGAGAAACGGCAATTTGGACACCTGATGCAGCTGTGAGCCAACCCGCGCCAACGGTTAAACCATCTGACAATCCCAACCTTTTAGCCGGACGCTATAAGATTAATCGGGTTCTAGGTTCTGGGGGATTTGGTCTCACCTATTTAGCTGAAGATAGCCACAGACCGGGCAAACCCAAGTGTGTGGTCAAGCATTTAAAACCAGCCCGTCGCGATGAACGATTTCTCGCCATTGCCAGACGCCTCTTCCATACAGAAGCAGAAATCTTAGAAAAGTTGGGCAGACATCCTCACATTCCCCAGTTGCTGGCATATTTTGAAGAAAGTCGGGAATTCTATCTTGTCGAAGAATACATTAAAGGAGATTCACTCAGCGACGAGTTACCTGTAGATAAGCGCGTGCCAGAAGAGCAAGTGGTTAAGTTAATCAAAGGTCTGTTAGAAATTATGGTGTTTATCCATGAACATAATGTTATTCACCGGGATATCAAACCCAGTAACATTATTCGTCGCCAAACCGATGGTCAATTGGTGTTAATTGATTTTGGGGCAGTTAAACAGATTCAACCTCAACAAAAACTGGATCAGGAACATGATACGCAAGAACATAATACGGTGGCGGTTGGTACTCGTGGCTATGCACCGTCAGAACAATACGCTGGACACCCGACTCTGAGCAGCGATATTTATGCGGTTGGCGTGATTGGCATTCAAGCGTTGACAGGTATTCCTCCTCACCAGTTAGTTTTGGATTCAGAGACAGGCGAAATTAGCTGGCGTCATTTGGCAAATGTGAGTGACGAGTTAGCTCAGATATTAGAAAAAATGGTGCGCTACTATTTTATGGATCGATATCAGTCTGTGACCAAAGTGTTAGAGGATTTAAGTACCTTGTCACCTCAATCTTAGAGCGAATGTCACTGACTGGTATGCTGGTGGGTTTCGACTTCGCAAGAGTCCACGATGGCGGCGTAGCACACCTTAATTGGTGGATTAGCATTGTAAAATTGTAGGGTGCGTTAGCGTAGCGTAACGCACCTTTGCCAGGATACTAAACACTGGATTATCTTTAAATTAATCTTGACCACAATATACTGGACTGACACAGCTAAAATTGTGGAATAGATTTGACGTTTAACCCTTCGACTTCGCTCAGGGTTAAACCGGGCGCAAGCCTTGCGCCCCTACAGAGGCGTCAGATACCGTGAAAAGTCAGCCCTCAATCCCATGTTCAAGTTACTCGCTAAAGTCTGGCGTTGGATGAAACGCTGGTTTGTGCGCCAACCGCCACCGCCTCCACCTCCACCGACTCAACCTAGTGATTTGGATTACGAGAATGTGGTTTTTGCGCTATTGGCAGAAGTGGCGCAGGGGAAAACTTGGGGACAGTTGCAGGCGTTCTTGATTAATCGGAATGTGAATCAGCAACGGCTGGCGGCGTGGTTAGAGGAATTTGGTCAGCGCTGGTTGGCACAGCCAGAGGTGCATCAGGAGTTGGCGCGGCGATTGAGGCGGTTGGCAGAGGGGGCAACTGGGGAATTGGCACGGGTGGCGCGGGAATTGGCAGAGGGGTTGTTGGTTGTGCCGGAACCGGATGGTTCTGTGATAACTGAATCGGCAATATCTGGGGGGAATGAGCAAGGGGCGAGTTTGAGTGAGGTGGAAAAATTGAATCAGCTATTGGCTGGTTTAAATGGTTCTGGATATAATCAAACGTCGGTTCCTGTAAGTAATTCTTCTACAGTTTCAGATGCAGAGTTTTGGTTTAACCAGGGCGTCACCTTGTATGAGTTAGGAAGATATGAAGAGGCATTGGCAAAATTTGACCAAGCAATATCTCTCCAACCTGATGACTCCCAAACCTGGAACAACCGGGCTGCTATGCTTAGTGAGTTAGGAAGAAATGAAGAAGCACTGACAAGTTATGACCAGGTCATCTCTCTCCAACCTGATGACTACCAAGCCTGGGGCAACCGGGGTCTTTTGCTAGATGAATTAGGAAGATATGAAGAAGCGCTAGCAAGTTATGACCAAGTAATCTCTCTCCAACCTGATGACTACATAGCCTGGAACCACCGAGGAATTGTACTTAGTGAGTTAGGACGAAATGAAGAAGCACTGGAAAATTATGACCAGGCAATCTCTCTCCAACCTGATTACTACAAAGCCTGGGTCAACCGGGGTGTTGCGCTTGGTGAGTTAGGAAGAAATGAAGAAGCACTGGCAAATTATGACCAGGCAATCTCTCTCCAACCTGATGACTACCAAGTCTGGGCAAAACGGGGCGGTGTGCTTAGTAAGTTAGGACAAAATGAAGAAGCACTGGCAAGTTATGACCAGGCAATCTCTCTCCAACCTGATGACTACCAAGTCTGGGGTAATCGAGGTCATGTGCTGGAGAAGTTAGGAAGACATGAAGAGGCGCTAGCAAGTTATGACCAAGTAATCTCTCTCCAACCTGACAACTACCAAGCCTGGGGCGAACGAGGCAATATACTGGATGAGTTAGGACGATATGAAGAAGCACTGGCAAGTTATGACCAGGCAATTTCTCTCCAATCTGACAACTACCAAGTCTGGGTCAGCTGGGGCGTTGTGCTGGAGAAGTTAAGACAACATGAAGAGGCGCTGGCAAGTTATGACTAGGCAATTTCTCTCCAACCTCACCTCTATCGAGCTTGGCTCAACCGGGGTCTGTTGCTAGATGAGTTAGGAAGATATGAAGAAGCACTGACAAGTTATGACCAGGCAATTTCTCTCCAACCTCACCTCTACCAAGCCTGGGTCAACCGGGGGGTTGCAGCAATGAAATCATTCGGTTATGAATTCTATTTGCAACAAAACTTTACCGACTGCTTTCGCTTAGAACGTAACAAGACCCCTGATATCTTAATCCCTACCCTGCAAAACACGAATCGAGAACGACATCTTGCTCTATTCCAAGCCTCTCTCCACTCCAGCATTGCCTTACTCAAAGAAACTTTTGCTGATTCACCCAAAGTTATTGCCCAACTTGAACAACCGCCTTCACCCAAACTCAGCCAATTAATCCAGCAACCGCCCTCCCAGACATTAATTGACTTCATCCAAAAACCTCTCTCTGAGGACGTTATCGCCAAGATTGCTCAAGATTCCCTCAATCACCCTTCCCTAACTAATCCTCAACTGAATTTACGCGGTTATGAGGGAGCAATCGCCAGCTATCAAACCCCACTTGATAAAGCCATTCGTCGCGATACTCATCCGGAAGGCTGGGGAGTTTTGCATCACCACATTGGCATAGAACATTATCGGCAAGGGCGACAATCTGCTAAACCTTATTCCTTCTGGCGCAAGGCAGAAACCAGCTACAAAACCGCCCTGCAAACCCTAAAACCGCCTGAATTTGAAGAATTGCATCTCGAAGTTATGCAAGATTTGATTCGGGTGTTACTAAACTTAGGAGAAATTGAGGAAGCGCAAGAATTACAGCGTCGGGGTGCTGACCTATTACAGCGCCTATTAGCTGACCCAAAACGAACCACACCGCAAAAACAACAACTGGCACTCAAATCTGCCCTATTTAATCAATTAACCGTCGATTTAGCGATTCAGTCGGGAGATATTTCTGGTGCTTTAACCCTCGCTGAAACCGGAAAAAATACCTGTTTGCGTTGGTTCTTAGGATATGAGCAGGTTCCGGAACTGGATTACCGCCAGATTCAACGTCTTTTAACGCCAACGACGGCGGCGATTTATTGGCATTTGAGTCCGAGTGCGTTAACGACATTTGTGATAGTACCTGATGCGTTGCAGGTTGTTTTAACGCAGAGGAACGCAGAGGAAAACGCAGAGGAACGCAGAGGGTTTATAGAGTTAAATGACCAGCGTTCTGAATCGTTACAGCACGTTCTGGCTTGGGAAAAATGGTTAACCGAATGGAATCAACGTTATCAGGCGTATGGGAGTTCAAAGGAGACAGTCAACGGAACCGAGAAAAAACAACATCCTTGGCGTCTTCAAATGGTGGAGAGTTTCCAGGAACTCCGGGCGATTCTGAATATCTCTGGTATTATTGAACACCTGCAAAATCAGCCGATTGAAAATCTTATCCTGATTCCCCACCGCGACTTGCACCGCTTCCCCCTGCACTATTTTTTCCCGAATTATACCTGTACCTATCTCCCTAGTGCTTATTCTAAGTTGCGGTTGATTTTGGAGGATGAGGAAAATAGGGACGATGGCGGAAAATTCCCGATTAATGACACTCCGGATAATTGTCCCCCACTCCATTCTTTATTACTGGTAGAAAATCCTAAAAGTAGACCATTCATTCAGGGAAAAGCCACACCCTTATCCGATTTACCCTTCGCTGAAGTTGAAGCAGCATTAATTCGTCAGCGATTCTCCCAAGTTACGCTAATCGCCAACCCAAACGCGACTCGTGAATCCCTCTGCCAATCTCTACAAACTCCCCATCATGTCTTCCACTTTACCGGACATGGAGCCTATAATCCTGGTAATCCGGCTCAATCTTGTTTATTCCTCGACGATACTGACCAACTAACATTAACTGATATTATCCATCGGGATTTAAGAGACTACTATCTAGCTTGTCTTTGTGCTTGTGAAACCGCGATGACTGGCGACGAAACGATTACTGATGAATATGTGGGATTAGTCAGCGCCTTTCTGAAAGCTGGGGTAACTTATGTGATCAGTCCCCTGTGGACAGTAGAATCAGCGGCTAGCGCTTTATTAATTGTCAAATTTTACCAGCACCTTGAGGCGGGACAATTGCCACCAATGGCATTGAAATTGGCTCAACGCTGGCTAAAAACAGCAAGTTGTGAGCAATTATTTGAGTGGTTAGATCAGGTAATTCCTCAACTTGTCCAACACAAATCCCTTCAGCTTATTTTGCAAGACCAGCGCGATTTATTGGATAGAATGGAAAATAATGATCCACCTTATTGTCATCCGTATTACTGGGCGGCGTTTACGATATCTGGTATTAAAGATTAGGTTCGTCGTTCATCGTCGTTTGTAGTAAGGGCTTTAGCCTTTTATAAGGCTGTTAGACACCTAAACCTACTGCAATAATATCGTTATAAGAGATCCCCCCTAGCCCCCCTTAAAAAGGGAGGAACTAGAATAAAGTAGTATTATATGCTCCGACTCAAGAGTCTATGATGAAAGACGCCGATGTTCTGATTCTCAAAGCCTTTCTTGCTGCCCTCTGCCAACAGCGATCGCCCCTCTCTGATACAATTAAAGAAAAACTGGCATATATTGCCCAATCCCTGGAAACCCGGATTGGAGAATTGCACGATTTGGCAATTAGCATTCCTGCCTTGAAGATACCTTATGAATCTGCCCGTCTCTTGTTAACCGATACAGCAGCACAAGAAAAGATAGGGTTAAAATTTATTCCGGCTGATAACACTGACGACGATAATAATCGAGAAACGCCTAATATCACCAGAGATATCCAGGACTTTATTGTCCAGATGGAATGTACTATAGCAACAATTGAATCTAAATTAGATCGAACCCAAATTGAGCAAACTGCTCAAATTCTTTCTGATCCTAACCCGGTCAATTCGGCTAAGAACAAGTATAGAATATGATTAATCAAAAATCAATTTTATTTCCTATAGGATTTTACAGCCTGACGCAGTACATTGAGTAGGGCGCACCTCAGTCAGCACAGGGCGCACGTCAGTGCGCCCCTACAGCCCCGACAATGATTTTATAATTGATAACGTTATATGAACTCGTCTCCCCAACTGATTTATCCCACTGTCGATTTATTCCTCTATGATTTAGCAGACGGATTGGGACAGAATAATGAGGAAATTCAGGAAAATCGCCGCCGTTTTTGGCAGCGCATTTATCAGGATAGCCTCAGCGATAAAAAACTCGCCGAACTCCAAGATGCTGAAATACTCTTCTCCAGCTATATCGAACTCCTGGGTGCGGAAAAAATTGAGCGATTTAAATACCCCCTCGACGGCTATTATTACCCGGTGAAAATTGGCGATACTTACGCCCTGCAAATCGACTGTTCGGGAAAAGAAAATGAACCGGATTGGGAACAACTCTCCCTAGAGGAAAAACTGGGAGAAATTAAAGACATTATCCTTGAACACACCCATAAAATTCCTGGTGAGATGGGGCAAAACTGGCTGGTTTGGGGTAAACTAGCCACAGCCAATCAAGACCCAAAAGCAACAGCCCAAGATTGCTACAACGCTTTACAACTGCTTCCCCAAGCCAAATGGCAACGGGACTATCAAGGACAGGGAAAGTTTCAAGGCGCTACTTGCTTTGAACTCGGACAAATCGATATTATTCCCGATGGCTTAAACCGTAATCACTATATTTTGATCTGCTTGTTTCCCTATGATAAAACCGACGCAGAACTGAAAGATATTATTGGCAGACTCTACCTCGATTTAATTCCTCTGTTTCACTACCGCAATAAAATACTGTGGAGTTATGAACAAAGCCGTCAACTGAAAAGAACATTGAAGGATTTCTCGCGGGTTATCCAAAAACTGGTTGATTCCCTACCCAAACGCCTTCATGCTTCTCCCCTAAATCTGGATGAATTACAACAAGACTTAGCCCATGCTTTGTCGATATCCCATTACTACGAAACCAGTTTAGGTTATCTGCAAGAACAAGCCTCGAATCTAGAAATAAACACTCAAAACTACATCAAGCGAGTAGACGCGATCGCGCAACTCGACCCCAACGGCGACCTCACCTTCCTAGAACGATTTGGCGAGTTTGCCACAGAGAAGTATCTCAGCCACGTACAAACCGACTACCAAGCCCTCAGCGCCGGATTAAAACCCCTAGAAAATTTTATCAAAACTATTGTGGGAATTATCGAAATTGAGAAAACCAAGAATGAACGCACCCTGAATCAAACCGTCGCGATCGCGAGTGTGGGAATTAGTACTGCATCGCTGGCTGCGTCTGCCCTGACTGAACAAGCAGAAGGGATTGTCAAGAGTATTTTACCAGTCCCTACTAATCAACCGACACCCGCACTAAACCATTGGGTAAATTTCAGTTTAACCTTTGGCTTGAGCGTATTGATTGGCATCGTCAGTGCTGTAATTACTTGGAGAATTTTAGATATCGGAAGGACAAGATAATTTCCTTGTTTGTTGAAACCTGAAGTTCTCCTCGTATAACAACAGCAGAGGGAGCTAACCTTACTTTTCACGGTATCTGGCGCCTCTGTAGGGGCGGGTTTAACTACTATCTTTTCGGTTGCACCCATAAGTGGCTAAACCCGCCCCGACTCCCCCCATCTCTCAGACTAAGAAGCCCAGAGGACTAAGCCCGGTTCATAGAGACTCGAAAGGTGTTTGTGTTTGGGAAATACCCGCAGAGACAAACCCTGTAAACCGCTGGCACTGTAACTGATATCAGCCGTATAAATACTGATATTGTGTTCGTCAGTTCCCTGGTAATCCATCACGACTGATACACCATTAACAATTTGCCCATTGGCATTGACTGAACCTTGGTAGAGTTCGATTTGTACATCATCAGCAGTTAGTCCCGCTAAGTTGATACGGCTTTTCACCGCAACCGTTTGATTGACCATCAGATCCTTGGCAGCCGCAATGTCAATGTCTTCAACTTTAATGTTGTACCACTGTTCAAATAAGTGTTGCTTCCACTGAGCAAGTGCTTTGACCGGTTGATAACCTTCGCTCGTCATTGCCTTGTAGCGTTCGCTGGCTGGGAAATAACCCAGCATCGCATAATCTCGCAGCATACGAGCAGTATTAAAGGTAGGACAATTAAGCCGGATTGCATCTTTCATCTTGGCAATCCAGCCACGCGGTAATCCTTCATTATCGCGATTGTAGAATAGGGGGACAATTTCCTTTTCCATTAGCTCATAAAGGGCATTGGCTTCTATCTCGTCTTCGTACTCAGGATTATCGTATTCTTCCCCATGACCGATGGGCCACCCGGTTCGCACGTAATCGGCTTCGTCCCACCATCCATCAAGGATACTGACATTCATCAGACCATTCATAGACCCCTTCATTCCAGAGGTTCCGGATGCTTCACGGGGGCGACGGGGAGTGTTTAACCAAATATCACACCCCGATACCATCAATCGGGCGATGTGAATGTCATAGTTGGGAACAAAAACGACAGAATTCTCCAATCCGGCTTCCCGAATTGTATGGATAATGTCGCGGATTAAATCTTTCCCTGGCATGTCTTTGGGGTGAGCTTTACCGGAAATGACAAACTGAACTTTTCGTTCTTTATTGCCTTGGATAATTTTCTTGATCCGATCCAGATCCCGCATGAATAAGTTTGCCCGCTTATATGTGGCAAACCGACGGGCAAAACCGATGGTCAAAATGCTGGGATCTAGAACCTCACGCGCCCGATCAATTTCAGCAGAGGTAGCGCCGCGATCGCGTAAATGGTATTGTAAGCGTTCCCGTACAGACATAACCATTTGAGAACGACAAGCTTGGTGATTGCGCCACAACTCCTCATCCGGAATCGAAGCCACCCGATCCCACAGGGGATCTTCTGCTTTGCGGCTTGACCAGTTTGGACCCAAATAGCGGTCATAGAGTTCCTGGTTTGCCTTTGCCACCACACTGCGAGCATGAACTCCATTGGTAATTGAGGTAATCGGGACTTCATCGAGAGGCAGATCAGACCACAATCCATGGAACATCTTCCGCGACACGTCCCCATGCAATCGGCTGACGCCATTAATAAAACTAGAGGTTTTAATGGCTAAGGCTGCCATGCTGAAAGGAGATGCCAAATTCCCCGTATCTTCGCGTCCCAACCCCAGAAATTCTTCCCGGGACAAGCCAAAGATATTCGCATAATGACCCACATAGTACATTGCCTTATCGGGAGGAAATAGGTCAAATCCCGCTGAGACAGGCGTATGGGTGGTGAATAGTTGGGTAGACTGAGCCAATTGTTTGGCTTCGGCAAAGCTTAACCCTTCTTCCTCCATATATCGACGGATGCGTTCCAGAATTAAAAACGCGGAGTGACCTTCGTTGAGGTGATAAACGTTGACCTTGTATCCCAAGGCTTTTAAGGCTCTAATTCCACCAATCCCTAACATCATCTCTTGGTGAATCCGCATATCCAGATCACCCCCATAAAGTCTATCGGTGATATCTTGGTCGTAGGGATTATTTGGTTCAATGTTGGTATCAAGCAGATACAAGGGAACCGTTCCCACTTGCACACGCCAGACGCGAGCATAAACAGTACGACCTGGATATTCGACGGCAACCCGCACTTCTGAACCATCAGCATTCCGCTCTAAGTGCAGCGGCATATTGTAAAAGTCATTAATCGGATAGCGCTCTTGTTGCCAACCATCTGCATTCAGGTATTGGGCGCAGTATCCTTCTTGATAAAGTAAACCGACTGCCACTAAAGGCAAACCAAGGTCAGAGGCAGATTTGAGATGATCGCCAGCCAGAACACCCAAACCACCGGAATATATGGGCAGGCAATCGACTAACCCATACTCGGCACAGAAGTAGGCATAGCATTCCTTTTCATCGCTGTTGCCATGATGTTTACGATACCATGTCCGTTCCTTGAGGTAGTCGTTTAACTGTCGAGATGCCCGTTCCATTTGTGCCAGAAACCCATCATCTTCAGCTACTTCTTCCAGACGGGCTTGGCTAATCATCCCCAACATCAAAACGGGATTATGGCGAGTGGATTCCCAGAGCTTACGGTCTAGGCGTCGGAACAAGTCTTTTGTTTCCACATTCCAGTCCCAATGCAGGTTATATGCCAGCTTGCGTAAGGGTTCCAGGGCTTCTGGCAAAGCGGGAGAAACGTTAAAAGTGCGAATAGGCTGCATAAAGCGACAAAATTCCAAGTCTTACACGGATAACATTGTGTACATACTTTTACACAAAGGATGAGACTTGTGAACTACCTACACGCCCGCTGACGCTATGGTGTAGGCTTCGCGTCTCATTCACCGAAGCCGCTATACCCGAAAGCATATTGGTCTTACGAGCGCGTCTCTGGTTGGAATCCAACCTTTATCTCCTCTCAGGGAGAACCCGCGCAGCCGCCCTTCCAAGGCAGAATGAAAGTTTTTGCCGCTTGGTTTTCGCGGTTTGTGGCTAGAGTTCTAGCCTATTCCTTTTACTCTAACATTTGATGACGACAACAAGGCTATCAGTCATGGAACTCACGCTTGACTAAAAAAGTCGGATGTGTATATGAACCTAGAGATAAAACGTGGTTGAGCCTACAGTACCTTCATCCTGAACGTCAGTAGACTGTGCCAGTCAACATGGAGACCAGCATTGGGTATGATTAGAAAAGTTGTTGCAAAACGCAACACAATCGCCAATTCGATGATTCATACCTCTGGGAGATATTCAAGATGCTGACACTCAAGATTGTGGTCTATATCGTTGTTAGTATTTTCGTTGCCTTATTCGTGTTTGGCTTCCTGTCAAACGATCCGGCTCGTAACCCCAAGCGACGGGATTTGGAGTAAATTATACTTTGCTTCATCCCTGAGTTTTTCAAAGGGGCGAGGCGTACCTCGCCCCGCTGTGATTAGGCGCGGTAAGGGGATACGCTTCGGATTTGTTCCTTCGACCGTTATTGTTGAAAAATGCCCCAACCCGTTCAGCCGCCTGAAACTCCTGCCATTATTCAATCGTTAACGACTGAGGACGCTGTTGCTCCCCTTTCGTCCTCACCTCTGAGTTCAGTACCGACTCGCCTTCCCCAGCAAACGCCAAAGGGATTAGCGACACCAACCCCACCCGAAACGTTACCGCCGGAATTTTCTGATCAGATAACACCCTCACAGGCTGCCCAGTTGGGACTACCGAATTCTGCCCGAGAGAACCAAGGAACCGAGGTGTCACAGAGCAGAGATGCCAGGACAAGTGTAGCGGATGAGGATTTACCGTTAAGTCATACTGGAGACTCCCGCGATCGCACGCCGCAATCCTTGATATCCAGTCCTGTGGAATCCTTACCCTTAGGTGGAAACAATGCAGAGGCTCCCAGTCAGAGGCTTCAAGGAAATGAGGTAAAAGGAGGTGAGGACTTTTTAGACGGACAGGATAAGATACCTGCTCACCGTTCAATAAATGCGGTTAATTCACCTCAGCAAAAGTCCCTAACCACCTGCGAACCAGCAGGCGAGCAGAGGAGGAATGTAGAGACGTGCCATGGCGAGTCTGAGAGCAGGTTAGCAGAAGAGATGGGAACAGCTAAGGATTTGCTACCATGCTGCACGAGTCAAACGGCAAATGCCCAGTCTGACTCGATCTCAACTACGCTAAATCCGTCATTGACTATAGGTCAACAACCAAGGACTAATGACCAAAGAAAAGCAGAAGAGAGTTATAAGCCAGAAGGCAGAAGGCAGAGGGCAGAAGGGATTGATTCCGATGCTTTCAGCACGAACTTAACCTCTGAGACAACGAATGCGAACCCGGTAGGTTTTTCGGGTGTAACCTTGGAACTCTCAACTATCGAACGTATCATCACTCAAGAGCGGGGAGGAGAGATCAGAGAATTTGAATTTACAAGCCCATCATCCGATATTCCAGCGTTACCTGACCCAAAGATAGTGCCGGCGCCGGATCTTCATCAGCGACAGCCGCGATCGCAAACCTCCCAGCCAACCCCTGATGCTTCCGCCTCAGAAGACACTGAACCTGCGGCTCCCGGTCCGATCACAGGGGTGCTGGAAGTAACCGCCGATCAACAGGAATATGATCAACAACGACAGGTAATTACCGCCCAAGGGGATGTCCTGTTGCGGTTTCGCGGCGCTTTGCTGGAAGCGGATCGCGTCCAAGTTAACCTACCAAATCGGATTTTGGTGGCTGAGGATAATGTGGTGTTGACCCGAGGAAATCAGGTTTTACGAGGTCAACGCTTTGAGTATTCCTTTGTCCAGGATAGCGGTGTGATTTTTGATGCCGGTGGAGAATTATATGTGCCGACATCCGGTACTGATCTGACAATCTTGCCCTCTCCGGCTGATCCCAATGCGCCCCAAGAACAACGACCAATTAGCGATCGCGTTCTCAGCAATCAACCCCTTCAAGACATAACCAATCCCGGCTTTTACTCCTTCTTTATTGGTGGCAGCTTTGGCACCACAACAACCGGAAATTTCTCGAATGTCGTTTCCGGTGCGCCACAGGCTGTAGGAACAATCAACCGATTCCGCTATGAAGCCGATCGCATTGACTTTGAAGGTTCAGAAGCAATCGCCCAAAATGTGCGGATCACCAATGACCCCTTTTCCCCACCCGAACTAGAATTACGAGCACAAACAGCTCGATTTCGCCGGATTTCGCCCTTAGTGGATGAAATCGTTGCCACTCGCCCACGACTGGTATTTGACCAAGGGTTATCAGTACCCACATTTCGGAATCGGGTAGTGATTGATCGTCGGGAACGAGAACCCGGTTTAATCCAGTTTGGCTTTGATGATGATGATCGGGGCGGTCTATTTATCGAGCGATCGTTTAATATTGTCAATACTCCAAGCGTGCGATTTAAAGTCACCCCTCAATACTTTCTCCAGAGAGCCATCTTTGGTGAAAATAATCCCAATACCTCAGACAAAGAGGATAACAATGGGCTTTTAGACCCCTCGTCCTTTGGACTCAAAGCCCAACTGGATGCCACCTTCACCCCCCGAACCACCCTACGGGCTTCAGCCACCTTCACCAGCCTTGATCCTGATGATTTTGAAGAAGAACTCAGAGCCAGTGTACGACTCCAACAGGTTGTTGGTCGAGATTTACCCCATCGCTTGAATCTAGAATATAGCTTTCGCGATCGCCTCTTTAACGGTTCCTTGGGCTTTCAAACTGTGCAGCAGAGTCTGGGAGCGGTAATCACATCCCCGGTGATTCGTTTAGGAGACACAGGCATCAATCTCACCTATCAAGCAGGGATTCAGGCAATTAACGCCACGACAGACAGACAAGACTTGCTACCTCCCCCTCCACGAGAGAATAACCGCATCGACTTAACACGCTATCAAGCCAGTGCCTCGTTGAGCCGAAGTTTCACACTCTGGCGAGGTGAGGCTTTGCCCTTAACCCCCACCGAAGGATTACGATATACGTCAAGACCTGTGGTTCCGTTCTTGGCACTGCGGGGAGTTGCCACAGGGGTGGCTAGTGCCTATAGTAGTGGCGATACCCAGAAATCCCTCAGTGGTACGATTGGGCTTGTCGGTCAGCTTGGGCATTTTTCCCAACCCTATCTCGACTACACTCGATTTAACCTCAGCTACACACAGGTTGCACGCGGTAACTTATCCCCCTTTCGGTTTGACCGAGTGGCAGATCGAGTCGTTCTTTCTGCTGGAATCACCCAACAAATCTATGGTCCGTTTCTGGCTGGTTTTCAGACATCTTACAATTTGGACACGGGTGAGGAAATCAGTACGGATTTATTCTTGGAGTATAGCCGTCGCACGTACAGTATTCTCCTACGCTACAATCCAGTTCAGGAGTTAGGTTCGATTAGCTTACGAATTAATGATTTTAATTGGAATGGAAACCCAGGACTGTTTGACGGTTCTGCCATTCGTCCAGTCGTACAGGGAGTAACTCGGTAATTAAAAAGGCACGTCTGTAGGGGCGGGTTTAGGGACTTTCGTTTGGTTATTGATGATAACGTTTATTCAAAACCCGCCCTGACCAATGTGTAGGGGCGGGTTTGACTATTCGCGTTACACCCGACACCCCACACCCCACACCCAGTAGTACCCTCCAGCTCACCATAGTGCCATGGCACGGAAAGGAACATTGCTCCCCCTGCATCCCAGCTCTGGGACGGGAAACTATAATCTGAGTAGCAACCACATTGTCCCAGAAGAAGGTTAAGCTAGGGAAAAAAGGCAATCTCCATAGCTGACTTGGTGCAGAGCGCAGGCTCTTGGTAAAATAAACGGCTGATTAATTCCTCTGAAAAAATAGATATGGTATGATGATAGGTTTTATTAGCAAAAATAAATTAATCAATATGGTAATTTGCCATATACCAAAAGAGAAAAGGATAATTTTCAGCTATCCTCAGCTAGCTTTGAGGTTAAAAGACGAACAAAAATTAACCCCCTTAACTTATTGTTTCTAACTCAAGCAGAAACCGGAGTACACAGAATGAGTCAGGCAGATAAACTCAAATTATTGATAGTGGACGATGAGCCTGACAATTTAGATTTATTATATAGAACGTTCCGACGAGAGTTTCGGGTTTATAAAGCGGATGGGGCGATGAGCGCTCTGAGCATTTTGGATGAACACGGAGAAATGGCGATCATTATCTCTGATCAACGAATGCCCCTGATGAATGGTACAGAATTGTTGGGAAAAACCGTTGCTCGCTTTCCAGATACGATTCGCATTCTCTTAACGGGGTACACAGATGTTGAAGATTTAGTAGAAGCCATTAACTCTGGCAAAGTCTTTAAATATATTACCAAACCCTGGAATCCGGAAAGTCTGAAAGTCATCGTTCAACAAGCAGCCGATACGTACCGAGTCCTCAAACAACGAACCAATGAACTGAGCCGCGCGTTACGCCGCGAAGAACTCTTTAATGTTGTGACAACAGCCATTCGCGAGTCACTAGACTATAGCAGTATGTTGCAAACCGTTGTCACCACGATTGGTCAAACCTTCGAGACGACGAGTTGTATCCTGCAACCTGTGGATGGTAATCACCTGATTTCAGACTCATTTTCTTACCAAGCTGAGTCAACAAAAGATTCTGAATCGTTACCTGATGTTGAACCGATTGTGCAAAATGTGCTGGAAAACTGGAAAACTCAGCTTATTCAACAGCTCAGTGATGGTAATCATTCGGTGCATCTGGTTGTTCCTCTGATTTGGCAACAACAGCTATTGGGAGTGTTATCGCTTTATAAGCAACAGTGTGATCAGCCTTGGATGTCAGAGGACATTAAACTCATTGAAGCTGTTGCTGAACAGGCAGCCTTAGCCATTTCTCAGGCAAAACTCTACCAACGCACTCAGTTACAAGCCGAACAGATGCGGGCTGAATTGGAGGTAGCTCGCCAGATTCAAAATAATTTGTTGCGCCAAAGTTTACCTGAGGTGGAAGGGGTCAGAGTTCAAGCTCACTGCTACCCCGCACGAGAAGTTGGCGGTGATTTTTTTGAAGTCTACGTGCATCCTCAAGGCGATGTTTGGCTAGCCGTTGGTGATGTGTCGGGAAAGGGAGTGCCTGCGGCTTTATTTATGGCAAGTGCGATTTCTATCTTGCGCCGAGAATTGGCTCAAGAAATCTCTCCAGAACCGGAGGTAGTGATGCGAAACCTGAACAGTATTATGTCGGATGATCTGTTCAGTACCAACTGTTTTATCACGATGGTATTAGCGCGATATACACCAACCTCGCGACAGCTTGTCTATGCAAATGCGGGTCACATTTATCCGTTGGTTTGGGCGCATCGTTTAGTGAGCCAACAGCAATCTGCACCGGAATCCTCTGTAACCGTAGAACCGGATTACCTGAAAACTCGGGGGATTCCCCTGGGTATTCTTCCGGAGTGGCAGGCAGAAGCTGGAACGTTGACGTTACATTCAGGAGATGTTGTGCTGCTGATCAGTGATGGGATTACAGAAGCAACGGTTAAGGACGTAAAACACTGCACCCATTCTCAAAATTCTAAAAATAGTAAATCCTTGACGAATTCAATGCTGGGGACATCGGGTCTTTGGCAACTTCTGCTTCAGGAGCCAGCTCCCTTTAATCTACCCCATTTATTAGTTCGCATCCGCGAGGAGACTAACAATGTTCAGGAAGATGACCAAACAATTCTCTCTATGGAGGTTTTATAGTTGATGAAAACGGAGCTGCATGTACCAAGTGACTTGAAGTTTTTGACAATTGTCGAAAGCTGGTTACTGGGAAGTTTGGAAGTAGCGTTAGAAGATTCAGTGGATTGGCAACGTCAATCGAGTCGGTTAAGACTGGCGTTAGTTGAAGCCTATTCCAATGTGGTGCGTCATGCTCATCGAGATCAACCCAATTTACCGATTTTGATTCGCTTGGAACTCAAAGAGCGAGACATTGCTTTGGAAATTTGGGATCACGGCAAAGGGTATGACATCACCAACTATAATCAACCCTCTCCAGAGGCGAAACAGGAAAGCGGATATGGTTGGCTGATTATGCAAAAGCTGATGGATAGAGTTGAGTATCGCTTGCAGATCAATGGTCGTAATTGTCTGAAGATGGAGACGAGCTTACCTAAGGCTGACGAATGATTGATAATTTTACCCCATTTACTGAAAGCTTGTGGTACAATGCCTGCGAGGACAGCAATTGTTACAATAAATTACAAAAATACCGCTATTCCTAATTAAATCTATAAGCTTTGTTAAATTTGCTTGATATAGATGTCTGAATCTATAGGATTTTAAATAAGTCAAGCCTAAAGATAGACTTGAACTTATTTTAAGGATACCCTTGTTTCGAGGACTGGTGAGCCTCTGAAACCAAGAGTTAGCTGTTAAGTTTAGTGCAACATAGCTTCTAAAGAAGTCCTGTCGGACTGCTATTTATGTAAGGGGACGAATTCCTCCCCATACATAAATGACAGAGGTTTCCATTCGTCCCCTTACCAACCCTAATTTTCGATGAAACAGCCGTTTATCTTGTCTCCCCGCTACCGATTGGATGACGATTCTCCATGGTTGGAAGGAATTGATCCATCACGCCACTATTGGATTACCGTCAATGGTGATCCGGATATCCAGGTCGCAATTCCAGGATTAACGGTGTCATCACTCAAGGAATGGAAGCAAATATTATGGCGGTTCCGAAGTCTTCAAGCGGGCGATCGCATGGAACTGCGGCGAATTGCCAACACCTCAACCATTCAGTGTATCAGCGCCAACTGCTACGCGATCGCAGCCAAGATTGACGGCGCGGCTGTCTGGCATTTATTTGATCAAGAAGCATTAGAGAGTTTGTTAATGACAGCTCATCCCGATTGGCTTTGTGCGCCTAGAGATATTGAGTTGGGGCGTCAGTTGCTCGCTCGTTCCTGGGAGCAAGTGGCGGCTTAGTTGGTCATTTGTCATTCGTCATTTGTCATTTGTCATTCTTCATTGGTCATTTGTCATTCGTCATTCGTCATTAGTTGATTGTCTTAAGCTGAGAAGTTCTTGAGGTGAGGCTAACAGCTTAATTCTGACCTAAATAACGGTGTTTTTACCTTACCCTTGACTTGAATTTGAGTCTCCCCGTTTTCTTGGGGTAACGCCCTCTATAATCATTTCAGGTTGTTGGTAACGATATTGCTTTCATAATAGAGAAACTGGTCAAAGTATGTGCTGATGACAAAGGACAAAGGACAAAGGACAAAGGACAAAGAACAAAGGACAAAGGACAAAATTAAACAAAAAGCGCGATCGCTAGGATTTCATCACTGTGGTATTGCAAAGGTAGAAGGGAATGAAGACGAAGAAACTACTCAACATCTGAAAACTTGGTTGGCTCAGGGCTATCATGCTGACATGAACTGGATGCAGAATCCGCGTCGCTTAGATATCCATACCTGTATGCCAGGGGTTAAATCCGTTATTTCCGTTGCCCTTAACTATTACACCCCTCACCAACGTCCTCAAGGAAACGAGTACGCGAAAATATCCCGTTATGCTTGGGGACGAGATTATCATAAGGTGATGCACAAAAAACTCAAAGCCTTGATCCACTGGCTACAAGCCCAAGGAGAAGGAATCCAAGCTCGTTACTACGTAGACACCGGTCCAGTGCAGGATAAAGTGTGGGCAGAACGTGCTGGAATTGGTTGGATCGCAAAAAATGGTAATCTAATTACGCGAGAGTATGGCAGTTGGGTATTTTTAGGGGAAATTTTAACCAACTTATCTCTGACACCAGATACTCCCCATACCCAGCATTGCGGAACCTGTACCCGTTGCCTGGAGGCTTGTCCGACCGGAGCAATTGTTAAACCCTTTGTCGTAGATGCCAATCTTTGTATTGCTTATCATACAATTGAAAACCGAGCAGAGGAACTCCCCTCATCCATCACCCCCCATTTAGAGGGTTGGGTGGCGGGATGTGATATCTGCCAGGATGTTTGTCCTTGGAACCAACGCTTTGCTCAACCAACAGATGTAGCCGACTTTGAACCCTATCCTGGGAATGTCGCTCCCACGTTAGCGGAACTGGCGACACTTTCAGATCACCAATGGCATCAACGATTTCCGGCATCCGCGTTGCGACGCATCAAACCTCAGATGTGGCGACGCAACGCCAAAGCCAATCAACAGAAGTAGACGCACAATATCGCCATTGGACTTAAACTTGTACAGAATTTTGATAAAAAGATGAGAATTTTTTCTCAGATCGGTAATTTGATTGCTAATCTAAGCGATAGGAAATGCTTTAGAGCATCTTAATATAGAGAATTCTATAGCCATAAGAGCGAGCCATTATGTCTCAGGATATCAATACTCACGACAACGCAAACAAGCCATCAACCACCTCCACTGCTATCCAGTCTTGGTCAGCCGAAGCCGATGCGGATAAGTTAATGGATGATTTATTTGCAGATCTTGACCGCATCTTGGAAGGGAGTAGCAAATTACCGACGGAACCGACTAAGCCAGACTATGTATCTTTAAAGTCGATTGTGATTCCCCCCATCACCGCGCCACCTGCTGTGATACCGACTCAAGACTTGGTGGAACAGCCCTCTGGAGAGAAAAAGGAAACGCCAAAAACCCAGGTTTCAGAGACAAAGGGAACAAAGAGTAGTGGTTCCAAGAGCCAAGGCTCAGCTTGGTCTGTGGATAAATTATTATGGGTAATGGCTCTGATTTCAGTGGCTCTAACCGCACTGTTGCTACTGATTACTCAAAAACAACGGTTTGCACCCTGGTTGCCCAACTTTATCGCCTCACCGTCTGCTGACACCCAACTCCCCTCAGAAGCAGATTACGAGTTTGGAGAGTATGCTTTGGAGGCGCTAGAAGAGATTGACAGTAAAGCTAAAGAAAGACAACAAGCCGCGATCGCAGGTGGTGGAAATCCTCCAGTTTCGACCAACTTAGGTGCGAATCCACCGGGTACAATTTTGGAAAGAATCTACTATCCGGTTTATCCACCCCAAAATTCCTGGATACCGCCTGTACCCCCCGCCAACTCCTCGGTAGCCTCTCCGCCAGCCCCAACCCCTTCACCTCCTGCCAATCCGCCATCACCCACCCCACCACCACCTCAAGTCACGATCCAAACACCGCCACTACCGCCTCCAACGGTTGCTCCAACCTCACCTACAGCACCAGCACCGCCAACAGCATCAGCACCGCCAACAGCATCAGCACCGCCACCCCCGCCACCCCCACCTCCTGTAAACCATACTCTGGTGGGTGTGCTAGAGTCAGACCAACTTTCTGCTGCCTTATTTGAAATTGATGGGATCACTCAGCGGATTAACATTGGTGAAGCCATTGGCACAAGTGGCTGGATGTTAGTTGATGTGAACAACGGAGAAGCGATTATTCGACGGAATGGAGAAGTTCGCTCGGTTTACACAGGGCAGACGTTCTAAATTAGACGTGATTATCAGGCGATATCATCACACACTCGGCAAAAAAGTGCCAACGTTCAAGTGCCAAACCCTAAGCGAGTACCGACATGGCAGCTTATACAGTTGCCTAGAAAATGATGCCACAAAAACGCGATCGCGGCGGTTCCGGTACAGTGATTCGCCCCTAATAGCTGAACGTTATAGTTCGCCAAGGTTTCCACCGTTGCTTGCCAGCGATCGCGACTCGCCCTTAATAGGTGCATTCCCCCAATTACGGCGTAAAACTTATCGGTTCCGGTGATTTGGGCAATATAATTGAGGGTATTAATTACACCTGAATGAGCGCAGCCTAAAATCACCACTATTCCTGCGGGTGTATCCAGAAATAGGGCTTGGTCATCCACAATCAAATCGACTTGAGTTTGCTGGGAATCCTGCCAAAAATCACCCCCTGTATCTTCTAGGGGATGACACCGGGGAATTGAACCCGTCAAGTATACAGCGCTTCGCGCTGCTATGAGGTACAGTAACAACAATGAGCAAACCAATTTCTTAAATGTTTAGGATTGATTAAATCAAGAGCTACAGCCAAAATTTTATCAATCATAGAACTGGTAGTAGGAGTAAAGCCCAGCA
>NZ_JAVKBY010000081.1:0-55670 GCF_040222985.1 Coleofasciculus sp. F4-SAH-05 | reverse complement strand
GCGGGAAATGTCAGTAGTGAGACGGTTAAGCGTTACATTGAAAATCAGAAGACCAGATAGTTTGGTCATCTCCGTACCTCCGATGACCCGCCTTATATCCCACACCTAAAAGGATGTGGGTTTTACGGCGTTTCTATAAAGGCTTTAGACGGTGATGAAGGTCCTGGCGCTGAAACCGTAACCGGTGATGAAGGTCCTGGCGTTGAAACCGTAACCACCTCAGATATATTTGATCGGATTCAGGTAGGCGATCATTTGCAATCAATCAAGGACTCTACCTGTATTTGCATCAAGAAAACGCTCAATCCAAAACAAATTACAGTCAGGTGGGGCGGGGGGTCTGTAACCGAATTGGATGATGTTTGTATTGAAATCATGCGATTCCAAATCAAAACTTGCCTAAAACCTGGGCTGCGTGTACGTTATCAACATTGGCATGGACGTTTGAGTTCCAAGCTAAAAAATAATAAATGGTACGTCAACTGGGAGGGATTTCCCAACAAAGGATTACGCCAAAAATATGGGGAACCACCGACAAAGGCGATCGCACCCCAGGACTTTGAGGTAGTCGAATGACTCGCCGCCCAAAGGGAACCGTAGCAGTAGAGTCTGTGCAGGGACGGCTGCGGTTACGGCTCCCCCGCTCTTGCCCCATACGGTATCTATCTTTAAACCTTGCCGACACCGTTCGCAACCGAAAAATAGCATCAGCCAAAGCAGGGCAAATAGAGTCAGACATTGTATTTGAGCGGCTTGACGTCACTCTCAGCAAATACAAAAATCCATTACAGCTCCCCCAAAACAAAATTCCATTACTAGGAATCTGGGATGCATACGTTGAGACAAGGACAGTTAGCCAGACCACTAGAAACACCGACTTTAAGCGGGTACGTGATCGATTAACTACCCACCCTACCACTTTGGATAAAGCGGTGATTTTTAAACACTGGCTAGCTAAAAACTACAAGCCGGGAAGTGTGCGGCGAATCTTAAGCCAACTTCGATCGGCGTGTGAGTGGGCAGTGGAAGAAGGCTTAATCGAATCCAATCCGTTTAAGCAGCTTCCCAAGACCCAAACCACCGGATCTGCGCCAGACCCATTCACCCGAATGGAACAGTACATTATCATCAAAGGCTTTGAGGCAGACCGTTACTACAGCTATTACACGGATTTTGTACGGTTCCTTTTTTGGACTGGGTGCAGGACAAGCGAGGCGATCGCGCTTCAGTGGCGACACGTTGATCAGGAATTGAAATTTATCACGTTTGAAGAGGCGCTGGTCAACGGGGTCAGGAAGGATACCAAGACTCATAAACCCCGCCGATTCCCGATCAACACCGCTATCCGAAACTTATTGGAGAGCATCCAACCCGACCAACCCGACCCCACCCGATTAATTTTTCAGTCCAAGCACGGACTGGCAATCGACTCCCACAACTTTTTAAATCGGGCATGGCGATCGGTGTTGGGGGGATTACCTATCAGATACCGAAAACAGTATTGCACCAGGGCGACCTTTATCACTCTTTGCCTTGAAGAGTGCGTTCCAGTGGCACAGGTTGCCGCTTGGGTGGGAAATTCGCCTAAGACTATCTGGCAGCATTACGCCGGAATTGTCAGTGCGATCGCAGTGCCAGAACCATGAATACATGAATAATACAGCGGATAACGATAACGTACAAAATCGTTTGGCGATCGCGGGACGATTTTGTACAAAATCACAACAGGCGGAAAAACCTCTCTTCTTCATTGGAAGCTCTCCCAGTATGGCGGCTAAAATCATCGCCCCCGATTATCCGGCTGCGGGTGTGATGGTTAGCGCCAATGCCCTGCGATCACGTAAATCCGATTTTGCCGTGGGCAATTGGATTTTGGATAGTGGGGCTTTCACTGAAGTAGCACGGCACGGTGCATATCGGTCAGGGTCTCAATCTTATTACGAGCAAATTTGCCGATGGGCGGCTTGCGGTAACTTGCTAGCAGCGGTAGCCCAAGATTGGATGTGCGAACCGTTCGTACTTCAACGAACTGGGTTGTCCGTAAGTAAGCATCGAGAACTAACCATCAATCGATATGATGATTTACTTGACCTTAACCCCCCTGTGCGAATTATGCCAGTGATTCAGGGATACCAATCAAGTGAATATCTTCAACACTTAGTTGATTACGGCGACCGATTAACGCCAGGGGCTTGGGTGGGAGTTGGTAGCGTGTGCCGCCGTAACGGAAAGCCTGACGAAATTGCAAATATCCTCAGAACCATCAAGCTGGTTCGACCCGATCTAAAATTACACGGGTTTGGATTGAAGGCGACGGCGTTAGAGTCTCCTGAAGTGCGATCGCTTCTTTTCTCTTGTGATTCTATGGCATGGTCGTACTCACTTCGGTTTTCCGGTGTTGATGATTCCGTACAAAATCGTTCCCAGGTCGATATGGCGCATAAATATCAGGTTGGGGTGGCGGATAGAATAGCAGGGGCTTACCATCGCCCAATACCGAGAACTGCTGGAGCTGGAAACGGGCAGGGTCGGAAATCAAAATGGAACAGTGGGAAAACGATCGCCATTCGAGTGCCGGAAAAATTTGCCCCGAAACTGCTCGATCTAGCTAGGCGGTGGGATACAGAGCCTGACCCAGAGGACAAATAATATCCAAACCATATCCATTTTGACTCAAAACCCCTAAAAACTTCCCTCTAGCCACAATTAGTATATAAATACCAAAAAGCGCTACACTCTCGCCGCGTAGCGCTTTTTGGTGTGGTATATTGATGCCAGGAGGCGGACTTGAACCGCCGACACGGGGATTTTCAGTCCCCTGCTCTACCGACTGAGCTATCCCGGCTTGTTATCCTTGCGCCTTAACTAAGGTAGCAAACTTAACCAGGTGTTGGCAAGCCTGATCAGGAATAAATGTGATTTAGCCTATCAATTGAATCTTGCCATTAGCTGATTATAGACCAATCGATTACAATTCAACAACTAGATTTGAAATTTATTCGAGTGTCATTTCAGCTACGCTTTTACCACAGTTTAGCTTAATTGTCAAGGCATACAAGGGTTAGCTAATGCCCGTCAAACGCCGATTATAGGTATTCATGAAATTGGTAAAAATCTGATTGAGTTGTCCTGTACAGCAATCGGTTTGGGTGAGAACCTTGGGAGAATTGGCAAAAGGTGAAAAAAGCTTGCCGATCGCACCGTGATTCAGGGTGGGGAAGCGGATGGCAATCTTCTGGTTACTCACGTTTAACACTTGGAACCAAGTGGTTAAGCTGGGTGGGAGTTGAGTACTCAGGCGTAGGGATAAGCTGGGAGTGGAAAGCGATTGGGCGTAGGCGGGTGTCAAGAAGGGTTTATAACGTTGAGCTTCGGGGGTTAGCTGTTTAATGAAGGCTAAACTCACCCCTCGAAACAGCCGACGTAGGGGTTCGGCTTCTTGATCAGTGAGTTCTTTGACCAAAGTACTGCTGGTTACAGCTTCATTGAGACTAGCGCGATCGGTGACACTTAGGTGAGTTCCCCCTAATGCCACCAGCAGATACTTGAGTCCGCTTAACTGATCAAAAGCCCGAAGTTGGTGTTCCAGAGAGGGAGTAATCGCGTCATCGGTTCCCGTTAACAGCAACGTGGGAATTTTTATCTCCTCTAGACCCGTGCTACCAAATAAATGTCCCGTGACGGCGTTGAGAGCCATCACCTGAACCACCCGCCGATCGCGTAACTGCACATTGTCTTCCTGTAAGTCTGTGGCAGAACATTGAAACCAGTCAGCAGGTGAGCGTTCTAGAGGACTACGCTTTTGACAAAACTCTCGCAATTCCTCTAGGTCAAGTTGTCCTCCGGCTAAGGCTAAAGCGGTGTAGCCGCCTAGGGAATGACCAATAACTGTAACTTGTTCCGTATTCAATTTGCCCCGCAATGATCCGTAGCCTCGATTAATTCGCGCCAACCGATCTAAGACAAAGCTGACATCCTGAGGACGGTCGATAAACTCCGATGCGGGTAACACCTCTCCAATGTTACTCCTGAGAGAAACGCCACTGAGCCAGCTAAAATTACTGCCGGGATGTTCTATTGCCACAACGGTTAAACCATTAGACGCGAGATGACGTGCTAGGTAGGTTAAAAATTTGCGGTCAGACCCAAAGCCGTGGGAAAGAACGACCAAAGGTCCTGAAGTATTGCCCACCCAGTAAACATCCACGGGAATAGCCCGATCGCGATCGCGATCCCGTAACCTCAGGGTACGTTCCCGGACATATTGATAACCTGTCACTGTTGGATCAAAATCAGCCGTAAAAGTTGGCGTATCCGCTACCGTGAGTTCCTGTTCCAGGATCGGATTAACCACTTGAGATTGTAAGTAAGGCAGATTCATTTGCAGTACGATCGCGATCGCGGATGAGGCATTGATCGTGACCGTCTCTTCTGGGTAAGCTCTTAAAAAACTTAGCACCGACAATCCATTCGCTTGGCGTGCCGCTAAAAATAGAGCCGCTTTTAACTGATCAAGACTGCTATCCGGGAGTACTTTACCAATTTGATCCAGTAAGCGGGCGCCATCGGTGGACAGTAGCAAATCATTGATAAATTTCTCAGCCAGATTGGGGTCGAGTTGCAGGCGTCTGTTGAGTACCTGCTGGACTTGGGGGGTGAGTAAGGAACGGTAGGGTGTGAGAGTCGGCGGTAATTGACCCGTCTGTGCCCATTCTTCTAGATCCGCGATTTCCACCGATTGCTGAAACGGACCTAATTGCAGGGTAACTCGTTCCGCCGCATTCAGGGGAGTGGCGATTCCCCAAGAAATGGCGACGCCGAATAAAAAAATGTGGTGTTTAACTTTCTGGATTAGCCCTCTGGACTTCACTCCTTTTCTCGGTTGAGTACACCGAGAGTCTTTGCTATCAAACCGATTAACTTGAAACGTCATGATGTAATGATTTGACTGGGGTGGATGGAGGATAAAGACTTTCAAATAAAGCGACCCAACACCGTATAGATAAGTTTCCCTGACATTGTTCCTACTACCGCGAAAAAATACTTATGCTTTTCCTATATATATAAGACATCTAGTCAGGGATGAGAATTGAGAGATAATAATCAAGTGTATGCTTGCGGAAACTTTCTCCTCGTGTGCAAACCTCTCGTCCTCATGGATCATGATGGCGGTGTCGATGATTACTTGGCAACCGTCTTGCTGATGACAATGGATCACATCCAACCTTTGGGTATCGTTGTCACCCCAGCTGATTGCTATATTCAACCCGCCGTTAGCGCCACGCGCAAAATTTTAGACCTAATCGGATGTTCTCATATCCCCGTTGCCGAGAGTACGGTACGCGGGATTAATCCCTTTCCTCCCCTTTACCGTCGGGATGCGTTTATTGTGGATCATCTGCCGATTCTTAACCAGAATGACGCCATCCAAACCCCCCTGCTAAAGGAAACGGGTCAAGAGTTTATCGTGCGATCGCTGCGAACGGCTGACCAACCCGTTACCCTAATGGTGACAGGACCTCTCACCACTGTCGCCACCGCCCTCAACCTCGCCCCGGATAGTGCCGCGAAGATTAAGCAAATCGTCTGGATGGGGGGTGCGATTCACGTTGCTGGTAATGTGGAAAAAAGTCTAGAACCCGGACAAGACGGTTCAGCCGAATGGAACGCCTACTGGGACCCCCTCGCCGTACATCAGATTTGGCAAACTCAGATTCCTATTGTCCTTTGTCCCCTTGACCTCACCAATACTGTCCCCGTTACCTCGGAGTTTGTTTACAAATTGGGGAAACAGCGTCGCTATCCCATTTCAGATTTTGCGGGTCAATGTTACGCCTTAGTGATTCCCCAAGACTATTATTTCTGGGACGTTCTCGCCACCACCTATCTCGCCCATCCGGAGTTCTTTACCTGGCAAGAGTTGGAAACCTCGGTAATTCCTCAGGGTTCCAGTCAAGGTCGTATCCAGGTTGAGGCGGGAGGAAAACGGATTCGGGTTCTGGATACCGTCGATAAGACAGAATACTACTCCTATCTCTTACATCAGTGGGCAAGGTAACATATAAAGTGTGATTTAAGTCACTTTACTCACGCTCAGCCGAGTTGTCTGAGAATCATGCCTCCCCCCACCCTATCAACCGTTAACCCTTTCCTGGAAGGCGATTGAGGGGTTATCCCCTGCCAGTCTCACCCTTTGGGTGAAAACTAAATGAGAATGGTTCATTTCTTTTAATAATTGTGATCATCCTGTATTATAAATGATAAAAACAGCAAAAATATGACAGAAGCGATTTTTGAGCAGAGTCGTTACAGCAATACTCGCCCCCTGCTTGTCTGGGAGAAGGACTCAGACGCAGACTCTGCTCTTTTAGAGTTTCCACATAACATCCGACTTTTTTTAACGCTGAGAGAACGCTGAGAGGATAAATAATCAGTGCTGATTGACACTCACCTGACTACAGGTGAGACAAATTGGTTTTTTGTATCCTCTCCATTGAAGGGAAATTAGAGTGTAACGGGATTTTTACCATGACCTATTCTATCGCATCCACAGAACGTTACGTGTCCCAGCCGAGACCGCGTCAGCGTTCTACTGGTGGCAAACCACCCAACTCGTCAAAGTCCGACTCGTCAACATCCAACGTTCATTCCTTGGCGGTGCTTTGGGCGAGGAAATACTATACGGCTGTTACCAATCAAGACCAAGATGAGTCAGCCTCCAGTTTAGCGGCGGCGGATCTCAAGCAAACTGCCTCACTCGAAGCCAGAAAAAGCACGGCAGAGAAAATGATGCAAAAGCTCAACTTTGCCAGCGCCCAAGCGTGGTCATTGACCGAAACCCTGTTATCTGAGGAAATTCGTCGTCATGGTATTAATCCTGAATTAGTCAATCCCTTAGAAATTGCGGCTGATACCCGTTATCTGTTTCAAAAGACAGCAAATGCTTATGCTCAACGTGCAACACCCCGACGTTTATCGGTGATTGTCGGCAAAGATTTTGGTCAAGTGCGCCAAAAATATACGAGTGTTGACCGCCGTGCGATCGGGTTTGTCAGTATGCAGTTCCACTACACGGGTCAAAAGATACTGGATTGGCTCTCACCAGCGGAACAAAAACTGTGGCTTCCCTATTTAAAGGTAATGGATGACCACATGTATATGCCCCTACAAGCGGCGTATGATGCGGCTGCCAACCATCCCTACAATTCTCCGGCGCTATTAGCGGTGCAGAATTTGTTACCCATCAGTACGAAACTGGCTATTTCCGTTTGCCAACAAGTTTGCCGTCAGAATCCCAACTACGAAACCTACAGCGGTTCGTTGATGAGCAAAACCGTGAGAATTGCCAGTATCCGCGACGTGGAAATGTTTCAGGTTTATTTGTGTCTGTGTGTTTTAGAAGATGACATTCGGGCGGTGCAGCGAGAACTGTTTCCTTTATGCGTCATGCTTTATCCGCGTCTGCATGTCGGCTGGCGTTTAGTGCAGGATATGCTTAAAGCGATTGGTTGGGAAATGTACAATCGTCTATCTCCCGAAAATATGGCAACCTTTTTACCCTATCTGCGGACATTAACGGAGATGTTCTCCTGTGACGTGTTTCAAGAGCCAGAATAGTGTTGTATAGACATAACCTTGTAGAGACGTTGCATGCAACGTCTCTACAGTCTGGAAAAGAAGGGTTCTAGAATTTTATCGTTAAATCTGCGTTTAAAACTGCGCTTGCGTGAAGAGAAGCGAGTACGACGAATGACGAATGACGAATGACGAATGACAAATGACGAATGACGAATGACGAATGACAAACCATAAAGCAACAGCAACTCTCAAAACTAGCTTGCTTGAATGATTTCCTGTTTAAGTTAATTCTATCTGGAGTTGCACTAAAAATTTAGTTTTGAGTGCTTAATCTCCCTAGTTTACAATTTTAGGAAATCTCAGCAATTTGTTGAGCGTTGCTGTTACTTGTCAATGAGGAAATAGAGATGAAATTTATCAGTCGGCTTTATACCTCCTAATTTTATTTTGTCAGTTCAACTTCTGTCATTAGTAAGCCTTTCGGCTTCAATTTCTAATGTAATCACCTTTACGGGAAAGCACAAGTAAATGACATAGAAGTTTACGTTTCGATGATTAAAGGCTGTCGTTTATATTACAAATAATTTACGAATAGGGTTCTAAGCGCCAGATTTCCGTAATTCTACGGTAGCGATCGCATTTCTCCATCTGGCTTAATTTGAATATCAGTAGAAATACGGAGTCTGAGACAGGGTGTCATGGTGAGATTCAGGCAAAGTCAATCACGTCGGGGAATCCGTTTAGCCGCAGGAGTGGCGATCGCATGGGTTGTATCCTATTGGATAAATCCTACCTTTGCCCAAGTTATTCCTGATTCTACTCTAGGGGGGGAAGGCTCTGTGGTGACGCCGGATGTGATCATTGAGGGACTTCCGGCGGATCAGATTGATGGAGGGGCGATTCGAGGTGCGAATCTGTTCCACAGTTTCTCTGAGTTTAATGTGGGGGAGGGACAACGGGTTTATTTCGCTAATCCGACGGGAATTGACACGATTTTCAGCCGGGTGACGGGTACGGATGTTTCGGATATTTTGGGAACCTTGGGGGTTAATGGTAGGGCAAATTTGTTTCTGATGAATCCGAATGGGATTGTTTTTGGCGAAAATGCCCAGTTGGATGTTCAGGGGGCGTTTGTGGCGTCTACAGCAGAGGCGTGGGTGTTTAAGAATGGCACAGAATTTAGTGCAACGAATCCCCAAACACCGCCATTACTGACGATTAACCTGACGCCGGGATTGCAATATGGGTCAAATTATCAAGGTGCGATCGCAAGTTCTGGTAGTTTAACTGTAGGAGGGGATTTGATTCTCGCGGGTCGAACTCTCAACCTCCAGAATCAGGTACAAGCTGGGGGGGATTTGACTCTATTGGCGACGGATACGCTGAAGGTGCGGGATAGCGTAGCGAGTCCGTTTATTGCTTCAGCCATGGGTCAATTGTTGGTGCAGGGGAATCAAGCGATCGATATTTTTGCCTTGAATCATCCCGATAGTGGGTTATTTTCCGGTGGGGATATGGTATTTCGTTCTGGCAATACGGTTAGTGCGGATGCTCACTTCTGGAGTGGTGGAAATTTTCGGATTGAACAATTAGATAGTAGTTTAGGGAATTTGTCAAGTCCTTATGACCCAGTAATTCGGGCTAGTGGGGATGTGAGTTTCAATAGTTACACAGGTCCCTCTTTACATATTTTGGCTGGGGGGAGTGTCACGATTTCCGGGGATGTTGCTATAGAAGGTGTCGAGGCAAATGCTGATGCGATTAATGGGGATATTATCGTCTTATCAGATGGGACAGAAATCACGATTAATGGCTCGATAAGACCCACTTTAGATATCCGTGCGGGTACGACTAATTTTGGCACACCTGATGCTGCACCCATTGATAATTTTAATCCTTTTGGCGAATTCGATCCAGCACCGACGATTGACGCTGTAGGTACAGGAACGAGTGCGGATATTAGAATTGATGGTTTTATCGATATTCAGGCGGCGGATGGATTGGTGCTTTTAACCAATCAGTATCGCCCCAATCTTTCCTTGTCGGGGGGAGTGATTACTGTGCCAGGAATTTTTACCGATGATTTTGAACGTAGGTTTGTGGGAAATAGTGGCTCTATTTTTATTGACTCCAGAGGTGATATAGAAATGGGTCAGATTGATACCAGCAGCTTTTCCGGAAATGGCGGTGAAATCAGGATTATTTCTGACCAAAATATTACCTTTACAGACAATGTTGATTCTTCGGTTCGACCTGATGATGGCTTGGGATTTGGTGTCGGTGGCAATATTACCGTGACGGCTCAAGAAGAAATCGTTCTCCCTAGTGTAAATATCTCAATTATTAGCGCAACTCAAGGTCAAGGTAAGGGCGGTGATATTGAGATTAATACTAGGTCACTTTCCCTCGTAAATGGAGCTGGAATCTTTACGGTTACTCAACGTGAGGGAGAGGATTCAGGTCAAGGGGGTAATCTGACAATTAATGCCAGCGAATCTGTGGAATTAATTGGTGTAGGTATACCCCCAGGTGGCAATCAGCCGAGGAATACCAGTTTACAAGCCAGGACTTTGGGGGATGGTGATGCTGGAGATTTGACAGTAAACACGAGACAGTTGATTCTGCGAGATGGTGGGATACTATCAACAACTAATTGTGGAAGCGGAGCAGTTAGTCGGTGTGGCACAGCGCAGTCAGGAACATTGAGAGTTAATGCGTCTGAATTTATAGAATTGTCTGGTACACCAGATGTAGATGATGGTGTACTTTTAACCAGTGGTTTATTCAGTACGAGTGTGCTTGATGGGGATGGCGGAGATGTTTTTATTGAAACCGGGCGATTGATTATCCGGGATGGGGCGCAGATTGCTGCGGCTGCTGAGAAAACCAGTAGTGGTGCGGGTGGAAATATAACAGTAAATGCCTCTGATTTAGTAGAATTAAGTGGCACAAGACCTAATGGAAGATCAGGCGGTTTATATACGTTTGCTCTTAGTTCTGGAGATGCGGGAAATCTGACGGTTAATACAGGGCGATTCATTGTTCGGGATGGCGCATCTGTGGCAAGTAGTACGGATAGTACAGGGAATGCCGGAGATTTGGAAATAAATGCGTCTGAGTCTATGGAAGTCATTAATGCAGAAGTTCGTGCTACAACTACTTTGCCCGCTGATGATGCGGGTGATGCTGGCAATTTTTTGATTAATACAAATCAATTAATCGTGCGGGATGACGGATTAGTTTCAGCTAGCACTTCGAGTTCCGGTGATGCTGGCAATTTTTTGATTAATACAAACCAATTAATTGTGCGGGATGGGGCATCAGTTGCAAGTAGTACGGATAGTACCGGGAATGCTGGAGATTTGGAAATAAATGCGTCTGAGTCTATGGAAGTCATTAATGCAGAGGTTCGTGCTATAACGACTTTGAATGCTGAGAATGCGGGTGATGCTGGCAATTTTTTGATTAATACAAACCAATTAATCGTGCGCGATGACGGATTAGTTTCAGCTAGCACTTTGGGTCCAGGTGATGCTGGCACATTAGATATTAATACGAATCGATTAGTGGTTCGAGATGGGGCGAGAGTTTCTGCAGATACCTCTAGCACTGGTGAAGCGGGGAAACTGAATGTGACGGCGACTGAATCTGTTGAGGTTATTGGTACATCGGCTGATGGTCAAAGGGCTAGTAGCTTATTATTTGATTCGTCGGCTTCTGGAACCGGGGGAAATGCGGGAGAATTAACGATTGATACGAGTCGGTTAATTGTCCAAGATGGAGGATTGGTTTCCGCGACAACGGCGAATACTGGTGAAGCGGGAAAATTAACTGTAAATGCGTCTGAATCAGTAGAAGTTGTTGGTACGTCACCGAATGGTCAAACCCCTAGCCTTTTAGTCTTTGATTCCTCGGGTTCCGGTAATGCGGGAGAGTTAACGATAGATACTGGACGATTAGTTATCCAAGGCGGTGGACAAATATCTGCGACAACCTTTGACTCCGGAGAAGGCGGAATTATAGAGGTTGACGCTTCAGAATCCGTAGACGTTAACGATTCAGGAAGTGGTTTATTTTTTGATTCTCGAAGTTTGGCGAATGCCAGAGGAATTACCCTGAATACGGGTCGTTTAACCGTGGAAAATGGGGGACAATTAACCGTGAGTGGGAGTGGTTCTGGCACGTCGGGTGATTTGGAGATTACGGCTGATTCTATCTTTTTAACCAATCAAGGACGCCTACGGGCAACGACAACTGCTAGTCAAGGGGGTAATATTCGTTTAGATGTGACCGATTCTATTATTATGCGCTTCAATAGTGAAATTGCGGCGGAAGCGTTTGGTACGGCAAATGGCGGTAATATTACGATTAATGCTGGGGGAATTATTTGGGCAATTCTCTCGGAAAATAGTGATGTGGTGGCTAATGCCTTTGCGGGTCAAGGTGGAACCATTTCGGCGACGGCTTTACTAATTGAAGGATTTCGCCAATTTGAAGAACGCCGTACTCCAGAGAGTGACTTTATCGCTAGTTCTGAATTAGGGATTGATGGGACAGTAGAAACGAATACGGAAACTCGCCCTCAACTCGAACCTTTACCCCAGTTACAACCTGTAGACCCAATTGAACCAAGATGTCAAGTCGGTCAACGGCGTGGAACCAGTGAATTTATTATTTCGGGACGCGGAGGTTTACCACCCAATCCAATAAATAATGCCAGTTATCATCAGGGTTGGGTTGATTTCCGTGATCCGATAAGTTCGACAGAAAATCGGGTTAATTCTGGAGGAGATAATTCGCAAATGGAGACGAAATCAACTCAGATTATTGAGGCGCAAGGATGGATTATTAAGGAAAATGGAGAGGTTGAATTGGTGGCGAGAGTCCCGAATCCGACGCTGTATAGTTCCTGGCAAACTCCGATTTGTCCTGTACCGAATGACGCGATTGTCCCGTAGGGGCGCACCGACGTGCGCCCTGCACCGACGTGTCGGAAAGATAAACGTAGGACTTACGCAAAGGATCTATCTGTAGGGTGTGTTAGCGTAGCGTAACGCACCTTTGCAACTTAGGACTTAAGCACGATAATATCAAGGGCACGATAATATCGTGCCCCTACAGGTAGCTTGAAGGGTTAACTTCTTTCTCTTTCCCCATCGCAATTCCACTTTTATTGGTGGTAAGCTGTATCTTGGTCTGTCGCTATTGGGGGGAAAGCGTGACGATGAACTGGCGCTAAAGCGCAACTACGAGCGCAATTACGAGCGCAACTACGAACAAGGGTGAATGATTCTTATTATAAATTATGACTAAATTCCCATTTTTATGGCGTCATCTGAAATTATTCTTTAAATATGGGGTTATCGCTGTCTGTTTTACTCTATTGATTGGCTTGGGTCAAACTTATCTGACTCGTCAATCGGCACTGAGTACCGAACCCCCGCTAATTATTAGCCAAACTCCTATTGTTGATATCAATGGGTTAGTTCAACAAGGTCAAGGTTATTATCAAAATGGACAATTTACAGAGGCGGTAAGTCTCTGGGAAGAAGCCGTATCCCAATTGGCTGATGAAGGAAATCAACTTCAACAAGCGCGAGTCTTGGGTTATCTGGCTTTGGCTTTTCAAGAATTGGGAAAATGGCAGGAGGCGAAAGACGCGATCGCACTCAGTTTTAACCAACTCCAATCTCTTCCTGATTCGCCGGATAAATCTTTGATTTTGGCTCAAGTTCTTAATAATCAAGGACATTTACAACTCTCTCTGGGTAATGCGGCTGATGCTCTAAAAACTTGGGAAAAGGTACATCGCCTCTACACCCGCTTAGGGGATGAAACTGGAAGCACTGGTAGCTTGATTAATCAAGCCCAAGCGTTGCAAAGTTTAGGACAACTTCGGGAGGCATTTAAAACGTTAACTCTGGCAACTATGCGTTTACAACGCCAACCGGATTCTTTGCTTAAATTTACGGCTTGGTCTCGTTTGGGAGAATTGGTGCGGGTTGTGGGTAATTCTAATCCGTCTGATCCAAATTGGTTGTCTTTAAAAGAATCTTTCCAGTTCAATACGTTAACTAACTTAGAGCAATCTAAATACTTATTAGACAAAAGTTTGACTCTGGCGCAAAGCTTGGACAATACAGACGCGATGGCTGAAGCGTATTTCCAATTGGGAAACTGGGCGAAGGATACTTATCATCACCAGCGCAGTTTATACGAACGAACTCGCCCCTCTCTCCAGAAGATTCAACCTGTTCTGGATGCTGTGGCTCAAGCTGGTGATTATTATCAACAGGCAATAACTCTATCTAATTCGCCCCTAATTCCGCTCCAATCTCAGCTAAGTCACCTGAGTGTTTTATTCAATACCCAATACTGGTTACTTAAGCAGCGGCACTGGTCAAATGCTCAAACATGGTGGCAGGAAAAACTTGTACCGCAACTGCCGAATTTAACCCAAATTCAAGCCAAGATCAGCACATTACCCACTAATCACACCGCTATTGATTGCCAAATTCAGTTTGCTCAACTTCTGGTTACTTTAAACCAAATTCAGCAAACGGTTAGCCAAAACCAGGTACAGGTTCCCACAATTTATCGTCACAGCATTTGGACAAGATTGGATGGTTTATTAACCACAACTTTTGACAAAAATCAACAGATTATTCAACAATCTCACGATTTAGAGGATCGGCGCAGCGAAGCTTATGCGACGGGGATTAGTGGTAAACTTTATGAATCGAATCAGAACCTGGAAAATGCTCAAGAGTTAACCCATCAAGCCATTCAAATTAGCCAATCCATTCAGGCGTGGGATATTGCCTATCAATGGCAATGGCAACTGGGGCGCTTGCGGAAAGCCCAGGGAAATATTGAAGGAGAATCGGGCGCGATACGTTCTGAAAGAACACGCTCCGCGATCGCAGCCTATCAAGCGGCGGTGAATACACTCAATACGATTCGCCAAGATTTAGCCACCTTTAACCCCGATGTTCGTTTTTCCTTTCGAGATGAAATTGAGCCGATTTATCGAGAATTGATTGATTTACTTTTGCGAGAAGAAACCCCGTCACCGCAAAATTTAATCCAAGCCAGAGAGGTTTTAGCCCAACTGCAATTAGCCGAATTAGAGAACTACTTACAAGAAGCCTGTGCGTCATCAACCCCTGCTTTAATTGACCAAATTGTAGATAAACACGCCCCGAATACGGCGGTTATTTATACGATTCTTTTAGATGATCGATTATAGGTTATTCTTAAACTACCCCAGCCACCAGAAAGTATTGACGTTACCGACCACTGACAGAAATGTAGTGACGCGCCATGGCGCGTCTCTACACCATGGCGATCGAAAATTAATCCCAGTCATTCTAAATCTGGAACCCAGCCAACCTTACAGCACCATCGCGTCAAGCTTTCCCCCCGTCAGGTGGAAGAAATAGTTGATCAACTCCGCACTCAACTCACTAATCCTCAACGTACTTCTCGCTATACTCAAGCGATTCAAAATACCTCTCAACCGATCTATAATTGGTTAGTTGCTCCCTTTGAATCTCAGCTTAAGGCGAATGGGATAAATACCTTAGTATTTGTCCTCGATGGCGCCTTACAAACCGTTCCTATGGGAGTGCTTTGGGATGGGAATCATTATATGATTGAAAAATATGCGATCGCACTGAATCGAGAACCTCAGTTACTCGCCCCTGTACCCCTCTCCCAGCAGCCCTTACAGACGCTGGCGTTTGGACTATCTCAGGTACGCTCCGATTTCGCCCCTCATCAAAGCTTTTCACCCCTCACCAATGTTGAAATCGAACTATCACAAATTCCCTCAGATGTAAAGCTACTCAATCAGGCATTTACCAGTCAAGCTCTGCAAACTCAAATCAACGCCCGCCCCTTTTCCATTGTTCACTTTGCCACCCACGGACAATTTAGTTCTAATCCCAATGAAACCTTTATTTTGGCATGGGATAAACGGATTAAGGTGAATGAATTGAGTCACTATCTCAAAAGTCGCGAGGAAAGTTTACCTGATCCGATTGAACTGTTAGTGTTGAGTGCTTGTCAAACCGCCAATGGGGATACTCGGGCGACATTAGGGCTAGCGGGAATCGCGGTTCGTGCTGGGGCGCGGAGTACAATTGCGACGTTATGGGAAGTGAATGATAAATCAACGACTGATTTTATTCGGTTACTCTATCAACAGTTAACCAATTCCACGGAACCGATGAGCAAAGCGGAAGCGATACAGCGGGTTCAGAAGGTGTTTTTAAACAATGCCAATTATCAGCATCCTTATTATTGGGCGCCCTTTGTGTTAATTGGAAATTGGCTCTCGTTGTTTCCAGGATAAATTTATCCCTAAAACAGGGCGCGATAGTATCGTGCCCCTAATCCAATTAATAATCTTTACTCTTTGGTAGGGGCATGGCATTGCCATGCCCTATAATCACTATTGCCTATTACCTATTCTCTAGCACGTAGCGCTATAAGAGAACAAAATGATATAATTGTGCTACATTTTGCATTTTAACTTTGAATAGCAGGTAGCCCAATATGCAACTCGAAGACTATTTCAATATTCTCGCTCCCAATGATATTCGGCTTAAGGGTTCGCGGATTGGAATTGAGACAATTTTGTATGAGTACATTTATCGCGCTCGTACTCCAGAAGGAATTGCCAAAATTTATATCACTCTTTCTTTAGAACAAGTTTATGCCACAATCCTTTATTATCTGCATCATCAAGAAAAAATTAGTAACTATATGGAAGATTGGTTAGAGTGGGGGCAAAAAATGCGGCACGAACAACGACGTAATCCATCACCTGTCGTGAGCAAGCTCATGCAATTAAAGGCGGAAAGCGAGGCAATTTAAACCTGACAATACTCATCACTTCCCTAAAGTTCTACTCTCCTAGTTATTTATATTAGAATTATGTTTTTTGAATGCAGAGGTACGCAGAGAGAGTTTGTAGTTATTGTGTAGGGGCGGGTTTCACGATTATCTTTTCGGTTGCACCCAGATGTAACTAAACCCGCCCAGACGCGCCATGGCTATACAATAGTTTTAAGACTTCCCGTGAAAAGTCAGAACAGCTACTGTTTTTCTAGGGTGCAGCAGGGTATAATTGGTGTTTTCGTAAGTTGTTCCCAACCGATAGATTCTAGTAAGTTTGCCCAGGCTGTCTCGGTTTCTTGGGGGTTTTGGCGGTGCAGGTTGGCTAATTCGGTGACGGTATCAAACCATAAACCGTTTTGAGCATAAATGACTACTTTTTCTGGGGAAGTATTACCATTTAACGGCGTCTCAACCTGTACCCGTTTAATCCAGCCATCGACAAAAAAATTAGGCGCTGATGCTTGAGTCTGGCAATAGAGTTTCAATGACCAATAATACCATTTACCGGGTTCTAGTGGGGGTTCATTGGTGGGAATGGCTAGGTTAATAATTCCGGGAGTTTGGGGTAGATTGAATTGAAAGTTGGCTTGATAATCGGCTTCATTTTCGATGCTAAATTGGGCGACTTGAGCTGAGGTGGCTGTGGCTGGAAGATAAAACCAAAATGTCGGATGTTGACTCTGGGTTAATCCCCAAACATGAGTTTCTGATAAGCTGATTCCGGTTTTTTCAATGGCGGGGACAATGGCGACTAATTGATTATCGGTTTCGGCGGGTTGGGCGTCACAGGGTCCACGGGTTCCTGAATCCGATTGTTGTCCCGGTGTGTCTTTATCCGGTGGGGGTGGCGGTTGGTTGAAGATGAGGGCGTCGAGGGGCGATCGCTGGGCGATGATCAGAAGGGGTATGATGGTGAGGCTGAATAGTTTGTTTGTCATTTGTTGTTTGTCCTTTTTATTTGTTTTTTGTTATACTTGTGTCGTCACGATTTGAGGCTGGTAAAGGGCTAAAGCCCTTACTACAAACATTACTACAAACAATTAAGGCGATCGCGGATGGGATTAGGGGTATCCAATAGCCGTGAATTAATAGAATTAAACTTAGTCCTGATAATAGAATTAATGCTGTGCCTATGGCGAGGATTTGGTAGGGGCGTTTTGGGATTAACTGAATCAATAGTCCGCCAATTAAGGAGCATCCCCCAATCCACAATATCTCACTCCAGAAATGCCCAGGTTGAATTAAGGGACGTTGATCGAGTACCGCGCTGAGAATCTGACTCACCCCATGCGCCTGAATTTCTAATCCTCGCATTTCTCCGTAAGGGGTATGGAAGCTATCTTTGATACTGGTGGCGGTAACTCCAATTAATATTACCCGATTTTTGACCCATTGGGGATTAATTTTACCTTGGAGAACCTCGGTTAATGTCACGGATTGGGCGATGGGTTGAACCGCACGGTAATTAAGGAGGATTTGTTGACCTCTGGGATCATACCGTTGATATCCGCCAGCACGGGGTTTTAAATCGGCAAAAATAGTATCTCCAAGCTGCAAGTTGCCGTTTTTGGCGGTAAAGGTGGGTACTATAGTCTCGGCGGCTAAATAGCGAAAGGCGAGTTGAACGTTAAGGGCGTAGGGGGTGGGACAAGGTGAGGTTGAAGGGACTTTTTGATATAATAGCTGGCGGCGTAATAGACCGGTTTCTGTGTTTTGGCTGTCCACTAATACATTGCTAAAGCCGAGAGTTTGCCAGGGAAGATTGAGGAAAGAAGCGGTTCCTTGATCGCTTTCACTGCTAACCTTACAGATATGAATCACCCGATTGCTTTGGTGCAGATAGGTGGGTAAATCCAGGGAAGATTCTCGCTGTGCATTGCGATAATGAATCGGGTTATCTCGATAGATATCTAAGCCGATTACTCGCGGTTGCATTGATTCTAGTTTCTGCAATAATTTGACTAGCACGTCATCGGATAACGGATAGCGGTAGTTGTTGATATCGGCTTCGGTTATTTTCACCAGTAATAGGCGCGAGTCTAAGGCTTCGGTTGGGCGCAACCGGATTAATCCATCCAAGGCTTGCAATTCTAACCCTTGCAATAAACCGAGCGATCGCACTCCAATCACCGCAACGCTGACAACCCCACTGATGGCGGGAATTGTCCAAGCGGGGGTCTTGACAGAATGCTTATTTTGTGCTGGAAGTTGGGCGTTGACCCATTGGCGATTAAAGATTGATTTGTAGATGGGGTTATGAACTCTGAGTTTACCCTGACGCTGAACCACTAATCCTGAGAGGAGTAATTCTTGTTGGGTGTGACTCTCATCGGCGGGGATTTCGCCTCTGTGTAAGATTTGCTGATAGAGGTGGAGTAATGGTGTTGCACCATGATGACTGAGGAGGATGCGATCGCGTATAGTTCTTAGATGTTCGGGATGATCCGTGAATTCCCAGTTTAGCAGAATCTGCGATCGCACGATTTGTGTCACGAATTCCCGTTCATTGTTGTCGCGATGGATTTTACCCGTAAGGCTTCTCGATAAAACCCTTAACGGAACGAAACCCACCCTACTGAGAGTTTTCCCTATAAAATTATCGCAGTAATCGATAACTCGATTCACCCTACTCTTGTTGATAATTGGGTCTAACTGAGACTCACAGGACAGTTGCACCAACTGACACAATTTTTGGGTGAGAAAGGGTTGACCCGCTGTCCAATATAATATCGCTTCCAGCACCTTTCGCGGATGCTTAACCCTTCCGGCAAACCCTTGAGCTAAAACCAATGCTTCATCCAGTTTAAATCCCTGTAATTCAATCGCTTTACCAATATTAAACGGTGTTTTGGTTTTATCTTGGATTAAATCCGATGGGCTGGCGACTCCTAACAATGCAAAGGTTAAACGCTGATAGCGTTGCTTCGTATCTCGTCCATTATAGTAGGATCGAATTAAGGCAAAGAAATCATCGGTGGGAAAGGATAAATTTAGGGTACTGTCGATTTCATCAATAAAAATGACTAAGTTTTGAGGGATAATATCTAGGACAACCGCTTCAATAAATTCTCCCAACCGCTGTACAGGTGCTAAGGAGTCATGTTCATCCCACCACAGTTTCCATTTGACGCGATTCGCCAGTCGTAATTCACTGACTAAACGATAAGCAATTCCCTTATACCATTGTTGTTCGTTCGCCTGACGCCCAATCCGAGTTAAATCAACTACCGCACAGACAATTCCTTCGGCTTCGAGGCGTTTTTGGGTGTGTACTCGTAAGCTTGATTTACCCATTTGTCGGGAATTGAGGATATAGCAGAATTCGCCAGCTTTTAATCCTTCGTAGAGTTCTTTATCTGCTGAACGCCTCACATAACTTGTCGCATTTGGGGGTAAGCTTCCGCCTACATGATAGTCATTTGTCATTTGTCATTTGTCATTCGTCATTCGTCATTCGTCATTCTCGTTCCCAGATATACCGTAGGGTGGGCATTGCCCACCAGACTTAAGTCAATGACATTCCTCTTAAGGGAATGCTATTGGGGAGGCTACGCCTCCCGTCAAAGGCTAAAGCCATTACTACGAACTACGAAACCTCCCCAAAATTCGCCAAGCGAGAACCAAAATAGTCACGATAAAGCTCACATCGCATCATTACCTGATTTCCAGTTAAATTCACCAGCCCAAGACTTTCAAGCTGATAAGCAAGTTTGGAGGGTAATTTCACGCTATGGTTGGCTTCAATCACCTTTTTCAGCGCCGGAATCAAGGCTGGATTGTCCTGCAATTCGCGCCAAATCTTTCGTAAATAACTCCCATAAATCCCTGATTCCGTCGCCGCTTCATTCAATAGCTGAGTTAAGGTCATTGTCCCCAAGGTTTGTAGCCAAATCAACGCTTGTTTGATTAAACCCGGATGTCCTCCCACCCGATTCATTAATAAATTCACATCAGCCTGACTTAATCCCTGTCCATGCTTTTGAGCTAACTCAGTCACCTGTTCGGCTGTAAATTCGGGTAGGGAAATCGTTATTCCCACATTAAACGGTGAGTGATTGATATCCAGCGGAATATAAGCTTCGGTCGAATGAGACACAATTAATCGAAGTTTTTGCCAATTATCAATAATTTTACTATCTTCATGCCATGCCCGCAGCATTCCAAAGAAATCTTGTGCAATAGGCAAATGCGAGAAAAGGCGATCAACTGTATCCAAACCTAAAACGAGGGGGCAATCAATTTGTTCTAATAAATAGTCCTGAAAATAAGCCGAACAGTTATCATTACTACTGAGATCCACATCCCAATAGTCCTGGAGTTGCAGCGGTTTTTGTAGCTGACGACTGACACTGACACACAACCAACGCAAAAATTGATCGAGATCTTGCACTACCGATTCTTCCGGTTGGCACAAGTTTAAATAGACTTTGTGATAGCCTTGTTGTTGAACGGCATTCAAAACCCTTGCCATTAACTCTGTCTTCCCCATTTGTCGGGGTGCTTTAATCCGGAGCAACGCACCCGGTTTAAAAAGACTTTGATAGCATAGCGATTCAAACGGGGGACGTTCAACATAAGGAGAATTGGCGATTGGATAGGGATGACTTCCCGCCGTTTTGTTCATCCATAGAGTGCTATTCCCTTGACAGAGAATATACCCCTTTTTTAACCAATCTCTGACTATCTTAAATTTTCCCTTTTTATCGGTACTTAGCCGAGGACAACTGGTGACTAAATGAGTATACACTCCCTTTCCCAGTCGCCGTTGCAGCGTCACTTCACTAATATTTAAATCCTGTGCGACTTGGATATCAGAACGGGGTAAATTCCGCTCATTAAACCGAACTAAGAAAGCTTGTCGCTCATCTTCTTCAAACAAATCATGAGCATCAGCGACTCGTTTTAGAAATGCATCCCACAACATATAGCAAATTTCCTGTAATAACCTGTAGGGGCAAGTTTAGCCTATAAATCGAGGATACCACCGATAACTTCTTCACAAAACCCGCCCTGACTCAAAACGGTGATACCTTTTGATACCTTTTGATACTTTTCGATACCTTTTGATACTTTCTGCAAATTTCCGTGCTATAGGTTAGCGGGAAAATTGATAGGTTGCGGGGGGTTAAGGTGAGTCAGTCTGTTCTTTAATAAGGATAGTCAGAACATCCACGAATTGGATCTAGGCAAGCCTAATCACGCCGGATTTCCCATTTTCCAAGGACAAAGGCAAAATGACATAAGACGAACCTGAGTTTGTATCAGTTTATAAATAAAACGCACCCCTTTATACACGATGCAGTATTCTAGTCGTAGGGTGCGTTAGCAAAGCGTAACGCACCGCATCAGACTTGAGTTTTCAGGGAAGTAGCCGTGCTAAATTTAGTGCCTTAACTTAGCTGACAATGGTGACATCCTAGGACTAGGTTACAGAAAGCAGGCAACATCCAAGCTAACCCGATTTTGATTTCGTTCCAAGGGATTAACCGACTTACGTTGATAGGCTAAAGCTCTGACTACAGCCACGCCATTAAAACCAACATAATTTAGGGCTAAAGCTCTGACTAAATACCAGTTTAAGGAGAAAATCATGTCTAATCGTAACACACCCTTAATTGGCACAAAACTGATTAGTTTAACCGCTGCATTTGGCTTAATTTTTATCACAGGAGAAGCCGCCAAAGCTGCCACATTACGAGCGTTAAATGAAGGCTCTACTATCAATGTCTTTGAAGAATGTCTCAACGATGGCGGCGTAATTGATATCGACAAAAAACCCAGACCAAAACCTAGTGATGACGCCCCTTGGGATCATAGTCCAGATTCCCCCAATGATGGCGTTGATGGCAATATCATTGGGGGCGAAGAGAATCGCTATGAACTCTACGGGATGTCTGTCAAGGAAACAGTTGATAGCATTTTGGTTGTCCTCAATGGCAATATGCCTTTAACTGGTGTGGATGGAACGGGTGCAGATGACGCTAATACGGGTTGGGGTGATTTATTCATCAACTTGACGAATCAAGACTTTACGACAGCTAGCGACGCGGGTGATTTATTTGCCGTTCGTTTTTCTCCCAACAGTGATTCCGGCGCACCCCAAGTGGGTTTATACGCCAATGTCACCGCCAAAAGTGTTACCGGAGAAAACAATGGTTTTGGCAGTATAGCAGCCTATAATAATGCTGTGGTTACCCGAGACTGTATTCCCGGTTTATGTGAACCCAGTTTCGGGGATTTACCCGCCACAACAACCTATTTTGACCAAGCCCAAAGTCTCAACTCTATTGCATCGGGAGAGTTTATTGCCGATATTATGTATCTGAGTGACTCTGATTTAATAACGGCGGGGTATGACTTAGATCAGTTTGATGGCAACCACAATATTGCCTTTAAGTTTGACAAATCCGGTATTTGTGAACGAGATTACTGTGAATCTGTACCTGAGCCAGGTACCGTCTTTGGGTTAGCCACCTTCGGCTTAATTTTTGCTAGTCAAATCCGCAAGCGTCGTCGGATGTAAAGTCAGGGATTCTTGAGCCTTAGTTTTTAGAGTATGTGGCACAACGAAGGGAAGTAAGTTAGTTGAGTAGGAGATAATGTAGGGGCGGGTTTCACTACATCCGTGTCAACTTAAGCCAAAACCCTTGTCAATTCTGGTTTACAGCTATTCAAGAGAAGCATAGCCTCAACCGAGACATTTCCTTACAGCACTTTCCGCTCTTATGAGATACGTTTGATCCCCCTAAATCCCCCATGCAAAAAAAGCTCTCGCATCCTCTGTCCTCCGGAACGAGGGGGGGTTGGGGGACTTTAACGGTAGCAGGGTGTGTTAATACAGCCGTTACCCCTGTAATGTCAAGAATTCCTCTCATCCTTGTAGTGCGTTAAGCGAAGCCATGCCGCAGGCTTTGCATCTTGCTCGCTACCCATTCCCAATTTAAATGCGTGACAGCTTAGACCAACCTTCTATTGTAGGGGCGACCCGCACAAATTAACAACTGTGTCCACTCATCTGGCTCGGGTCGCCCTTTACCGGGTTAAACTGATACCTGAAAGTTTGGGGGTTAAAGTTAGGAAAGCTGTTCCCTGTTAAATGAGTAAATTTATTCTCATCAGAATCCCCGTAAAGGACTAACTTCCAGCACACCATTCGGCTTAAACACCACCTGAAACTGAGCTAAGGGTTTGTCGGGAACAAATCCAGTTTCTTCACTGCCAATACCAGCCGCTTCTGGGTTGGCTAATTCTGCCAACGGTGTTTCCTCGACATAATCCCAAGCTGGTTGATTGGTCGGTTCGTAGTCAGCAACTGTACCATCTTCAGTGACAGCCACTCGGTAATTTAATGGTCTTCGTGATAACGGTGTTCCTTCCCACCGTTCGTCTAACGTGTCGTAGAGTTGATTATTTAACTGTCTCAGTAACCTCCGCTCTGTGATTTCTGGTCCTAAACCCGGTTCTTCCTGATAGCCTTGCCAAGGACTGATTTGCAACACACCACCTGGCGTAAATACCACCCGGAACAGAGCAAAGGTTTCTCGGCTGGCTGTACCGCCTTCTGTGGGAATATAGCTCAACTCCGGTAAAGGCGTGTTTTCTGCACTATCAACAGGTGTATCATCAACGGGCTTATACCCGATAATATCTCCGTCTCCGCCAACCGTAACCTGATACTCTAAATTCTGACTTAATCCTTCCCGGTTATCCCACTCTTGATTGAGTTCTCTGTGCAGATAACGCTTCAAATAACTCAACTCCGTGGGATTCGTAATCTCTTGAGTGTCGGTTAATTCGTCTTCCAATTCAGCCGCCGAAGGGGGACTTGAGGTGGGGGTTGGGGTGACTTGACCTGGGCTATCTGGGGTTGGAGACGTTGTTTCCGTAGCATTAGACTCAGAGGCTGGCTTGGGAGGACGCACTTCTGGGAGAGGTACAAAGAATAACGCCAATGCTGCGACAGCTAAACTCGTCACGCCAATCGCAGCAGGTGCGCTTCTTTGGGCGACGGATTGGTCAGCTTTGCGATACCGTCGGGAAATCGGTTGTAAGGGTACAGCCAGATCAGGCAAGGTGTGCTGATCCGCGAGGAACTGATCGATCGCCTCAACTAAATCAAATAGCTGTACCGTGGTTAAATCAAGCTGTACAGGATTTTTGCCATCTATCCCTCCCGCAGAAGTCCCGGATGCGCTATGGGAATCAGCGGGAACACCCGAAAGTGCCTCTGCAGGTTGCCCCACCCTTAAACGGTGCAAGTTTTTATCCGGAAGTGATTGTAACTGCACCAAAGGTGGTTTAGCGCCATCAAGTTGAGGGTGAGGGATATGACTCAAAAATTCTTGAGCATAGCGACTAACCGACTGAACTAAGCTCTCAAAAAAATCTCGTCCGCCGCTAATGGGTTGCGGCTGACCCATAAAACGGCATTCTGCGTTAACCAGAATCGTCATTAGGGGACGAGCATCGAGCTGATCTCCCCCTGCGGAGTTTGTATCACTTAATCCCTCTAGGATCAGCGTACAGTTGGGCAAACTGTACTGGCGTCGAATTGTCATCGTTTTTTCCTTATGGAATCCACTATTATAGCTACGGACGCTCTCAACTTTGGTTCGGATCGTTCATCCGACTTCTCCATCAAACAAACTGATCCAAAATCGCTGCATACCAGAGGTTCCTGTACAAAACAGCAACTGCGCTAACAGCGACAATGCTAGCTCATTTAACTTTTCATCGGTATTGTAGACAGAAACTTTTGCCCGTCGTGGGTTCATCCGGCTGCGGAAATGCGCCCGGAATCTCTCTAGATAAGAGGACAAGCGAAAATGTTGTTCGATGGGAACCTGCTTTTGACTCAGTTGTTCATAAGCCAGGAGCAGTTGTCGGATCACAACCGTCATCCGGCGAGCCAGATAACTAGCTATAATCACTAATGCTTTGGCTTCTTCTAGATTCAGGGGACGGCGTGTGTGAGAGCGTCGCAAGGGATTAGTGCAGCGTAGACGCCAAAGAACCACACGATTGTTAATAATGTCCTGAAGTTCTAGCTGTTTGGCTACCAGCAGCATCGCCTCAGAACCGCCCAGTTCCAGCGCTTCAATGGCAAGTAAAATCAGGTCAATCTGCTGCCGAGTTCGTGACGGGCATCCCCGATCTGAGATACCAGGATCGGGTAAATTATCTAAAATGACGGGATGGGATGGAGCAGCAGGACTGTTTGTCGGCATTACGCTTACAGAAAGAATCATTCAACTACCCCAACTTACTCCGTTGAGCCTTGAGGCGTCACTTCGTTGAAGTTAGGGATTGCATCTTGGCTCCACCTCAGCCCTGAATACCTAAAGCGGTAATCAGTTTTGGTTTCATCACCAGATACATCAGGGACGGCTGAAATACGCCCCGTACTCTCCCACTCTTGGCGAGAGAGTAGCACTCTCAGTGCAACATTCCTAGCACCAACTAAATCAGCATGGAGAGTATAACCGCATTGCTGGCACACAAAAGTTAGACCCTTGTTGGGTCTATTTTCTTTAGATGTGTGACCGCAACACGGACAAGCCTGAGAAGTGTAATGAGCATTTACTTTTACAGCCAAGCTATCAGACAGTACAGCCTTGTAGTCAATAAAGCTGTGTAATTCTGCAAATGACCAGCTGGCTTTATTCCTGTTAGCTTTACGCTGTTTTTTCGATGCTTTTTTACCCTTCCTTTTCGGTCTTGTCCGCTCTCGAATGTGAGTTAAATTCTCCAATCCAATTAGCGTGTTAGGTGTTACAACTTGTTTGGCAATATAGTGATTTGTATCAGCGATAAACCGTCTCTCCCGTCCAGACAGTGCCACCAATCTACGAGTTGCACTACGGTTGCCTTTACGCTGCAAAGACTTTCTCGCTCTCACATAACGAGAAGCCTTGTGTCTCACCTCTTTGCCACTGAAAAACTGAGTCTTGTTCCGAGTATCTGCGGCAACAGCAATGTATCGCTCCCCAACATCCACACCCATGACTCGATTAATATCGGTTGGTATTAGTTTTGGTACTTCTACCTCCAGGCTTACTAACAAGTAGTAAGTTTTAGTTGGCTTGGAGTACCAGAGCTTTGCTGCTCCGATTTTGGCGACTCCAGAATTAATCATTTCGAGGTGCTTGGAGTAGCCTTGATAATTCACCTTGATCCGACCATTTAGAGTGATGACACTTACTTTCTGGTCTTTAACAAATGAGTAGTCACGTTGATAATTTAACGTGCAGGTGCGAGAAACAAATTTGGGTGGCTTGTCCAATCCCTTGTATCGTTTCTTGGTTCGACCTGCTTTAAGCGCCGCCTCGTTCTGTTTTAGTTTTGTTCGCAATGATTTGTAGACTGCTCCTACTTGTCGAGGAACATTGCAAGCCATTTGTGAGGGAAGATTGAACCGCTCTCGCAACGTATAATAAACTTCCTTCTGAATCTTCGTGCCGTTGTAGGTTTTACACATTTCAAAAGCAATCTCAGAAGTAAAGTTTAGGGCATCCCTATACGCCAAAGAAGCCACTCGAAGCATTTCTTTCTGCTCCGAAGTGGCTTCTAATTTTAATTTGGCGGTTAGGGTTTGCCCCATCAATTTTACGTCCCCTACTCAAGCAATAGTTTTACGAGTTTATTCTATATTACCATAGTCGTAAGAAACAAGCTTTGTGTTGGACGGCTCTGTACCTCCGCCGTCCCGCCATTCCTCCCCCATCTACGCTTCGTGAGCTGAACGCTCACTCGTCACTCGCTTTGAGGAGGGGAAATCCTGGCGAGTTTTATTGAATCGCCGCCCAGAATTAGGGTTATTGGCTAGGCACTTGCAGGACTAGCCCGTCTCATCGTTCAACCTCTGAACTTCTAGTGTACGATTTGGCTGGTAGCCAATGGCAACTCACTGACCCACCCTTTCCGATGCGATCATGGCACAATAATTCACAATCGGTCTCCTGCCTTGATTCAATTGTTAAACCCTTTGCTCAAGAAGCTTATCTACCTATGGATTTAAAGTCACTGATTCGGGATATCCCCGATTTTCCCAAACCTGGAATCGTATTTCGGGATATCACCCCCCTGCTGCGCCACCCAGAGGGACTACGGTACACGATTGACCTCTTGGCTCAAACCTGTAAACAGGCGGGAATCACACCAGATTATGTCGTCGGTATGGAATCCCGTGGCTTTCTTTTTGGTCCGGCTCTCGCCTGTCAACTCGGCGCTGGGTTTATCCCTGTGCGTAAACCGGGTAAACTCCCATCCGCCGTGCATACCATTGAGTATGAACTCGAATATGGTATGGATCGCTTAGAAGTTCATCAAGATGCCTTTGATTCCGGTTGTCGTATTCTGATTGCCGATGATTTAATCGCCACCGGAGGCACAGCCGCCGCTACTGCCAAGCTGGTGCAAAAAATTGGCTGTGAACTGGTGGGCTTTAGTTTTATCATCGAACTAAGGGATTTACAGGGGCGTCAGAAGTTGCCTGATGTGCCGATTGTTACCTTGGTGGAGTATTAGGCATTGGTGATCGGTGATGAGTGATTGGGTATCTTCTTCAGTAAAGCAATAAGAACGAATGACTTCTTCAACACAGGATTCTTCAACTCGCCATGGCTTAGATGGGGCGTGGACGGGGTTTATACGGATTGTCACCAGTGAGACGTTTCTCTACATCGTCAAACGTTTCCTGCAAGCCTTATTAACCTTATTTCTGGCATCTGCCCTCAGTTTTGCCATCATTCAATTGTCACCAGGCAATTACTTGGACACCCTGCGGCAAAATCCCAAGATTTCCCCGGAACGGATTGAGGAACTCCGACAACAATTTGGCTTGGATCAACCTGCCTACAAGCAATATTGGCGTTGGCTGGTGCGAGTGGTGACTCAGGGCGATTTTGGTGAGAGTTTTGTTTATTTTCGTTCCGTATCGTCTCTACTCTGGGAACGCATCCCAGCCACCTTACTGCTAGCCATTTCCTCAATTATTGTCACTTGGGCGATCGCGATTCCGTTGGGGATTATTGCCGCCGTCAAGCAAAGCCGCTTTGCCGATCGCGCTTTACAGGTGATTAGCTATACCGGTCAGGGTTTTCCCAGCTTTATCACTGCCTTAGTGCTGCTAATTATCGCCCAATACACCTCACCGCTGTTTCCTGTGGGTGGCATGACCAGTATTAATCATGCCGATTTGTCTCCCATTGGTAAAGTCCTCGATATTGGATGGCACATGATTTTACCAACCCTTGCCCTCTCAGTCACTAGTTTTGCCGGACTTCAACGAATTACACGCGGGGCAATGTTGGATGTTTTGCGGCAAGATTATATCCAAACAGCCCGTGCCAAGGGACTTCCAGAAAATCGGGTCATCTATGTCCATGCCTTACGGAATGCCATTAATCCCCTAATCACCATCCTGGGTTTTGAATTTGCTAGTTTGTTAAGTGGTGCGTTTATTGCTGAATTTTTCTTTAATTGGCCCGGTTTAGGGAGCTTGACGTTAAAAGCGGTCACGACTAAAGACACTTATCTGGTGATGGCAGCCTTGATGATGGCGGCAGCGATGCTAATTGTCGGTAACTTACTCGCTGATTTGCTGCTCAAATTTGTTGACCCACGCATTCGCCTCGAAAATCTCAAATAATTCATCAGAAGTCAAAAATATCAATTAGGCGTAGGTTGAGTTGAGGGGCGGGTTTAGCCCCATCTGGGTATAGAAAGAAAGGATAGTAGTGAAACCCGCCCCTACAGAAGGAATGACAAATTAATAATGACAAATGACAAATGACAAATTACGAATGACTAATGACTAATGACTAATGACCAATCAAAATGTTTAGCCAAATCTATTACTTAATTCTTTCCAGAGTTGATGGTCGCTATCTCATCGCCCAGCCTAATGCTAGGGATAGTGAGATGAGGGCAGGTTACTTATTGATGTTTCGCGAACGGTTTGAAGCCCTCAGCTATCTGAATACCCACGCCGCCGATCTGAGCGATCGCTTTGCCATTGAGTCCGTTTCGGGAACCCAGTTAAAAGGATTGCTTCAACGCTGGGGATTTCATGGGGTAGGGATTGTACAAGACCCCTTGATTCCCCAAATAGAGTTTCTATCGTATGGGGGATAATATTAATTGCTTCTGTCTAAGGGTAGATAGACTTTCCAAATTAGAAAACCTAATTCAAGATGGCGACAAATTCTATCTTTAGATAAGTGTTGACACTCCCCCGGTTAAAAACGCGGGGGATTCTTCGTTCATCCAATCACCTTAAAGTAGTAAAATCTAGCTTCAGCGACTTTTGCGGTAGGGAATGTCAGAATTGCTTAGGTTTTGTTGAATTGGTTCGTAGTAACGGCAAGACTGACAAGGACCATCTGGATTAACAGCACAACGCACAAGTTCAGAATTCGCATTATATTCACAACTCGCATCGCCGAGCACCCAGCGCCCATCGACCAAACTTTTCTCCGTCGGGCGCGGAGCTGATTGGACATACAGGGCAATTTTGTGTAAACGATAACGCCCAGATTTTAGAAGATACCGATGGCGACGCTCTAAGACAGCGTAGGTTTGACCCTTATAGTCAAGATAATTACCCGGTTGGGGAGTCCAATTTAATCGGATATTACCCAGACTCTGACGCGATTGCGTCAGGATTAGCTCTGCGGGAAGAGACTCTGGCTCCATAGTGATAGGTGTGATTATGACTACACTTGGATGGTATCGCAATCATTGTTGTCATTTGTCTTATGTCATTCGTCCTTTGTTGACTCCCCCAGCTCCCAGACGTAGCATGCTACGTCTCTACATGGCTCCCCCAGCTCCCCCAACTCCCCCGCCCCTCCACTGGGGTGTGGGGTCTGACCCATATCCCTCAAATGGTTAAGATGGTTCATATTGGATAAAAGTGTTGATTCAATACAACATTATGAAAATTTCAGTGAGACTTATACCTGGTGCGCTATCTGATTTATTCGCTCAAGTTAGCAGTTCTGGTAAAATTACGATCGCTGACCGATACGGATTAATGGCAGCATTGCTAGAAGAATCACTAACTGATGAAGAGAGAGACTCCCTAGAACGATTACTCCGCGCATTTCGCCGAGGGCGGATGAAGGTGGTCGATGAGATTTCTGCACTAGGATAGTAGAGATGTGCCATTGCACCCATGTTTGTCATCAGCATACCCTCGAAGGTCGTGAAGGTGAAGGGTCGATGAGATAATTTGAGCCAATATCTAAATCTAAAGCATCGCTATCAATTCTTAGCCTGATATGACTAAACCCGCCCTGACAACGTTTTGACTTTTAAGGTAAAGCCTAACCAATAATTCGCTTAAACAATGACAACTTGCCGTTGTAAGGTGGATACCGCCAATTTAAATCGAACCAGAATCCCTTTTTCAATACACTCTTAAAGTGAGAAAATGTATCAAAACTAGCTTTACCATGATAGTTCCCCATTCCACTATCCCCAACACCGCCAAAGGGTAAAGTTGTCACTCCAACTTGCATCACCGTGTCATTGATACATACACCACCGGATGAGGTTTGCTGTAAGACGTGTTGCTGTTTGTGTTTATCTTTGGAAAATAGGTAAAGGGCTAAGGGTTTAGGTCGAGCATTAATCTGCGCGATCGCATCATTCAAGTCCTGATACTCTAACACAGGCAGAATCGGACCAAAGATTTCCTCTTCCATGATCGGTGAATCCCAAGAAACTCCATCAATCACAGTGGGCGCGATATACTTGTCTTCTGGTCGAGTTTGTCCGCCAATGACAATTTTTCCATCCTTCAACAGAGGAACCAGCCGATCAAAATGTCGGTGACTTATAATTCGGGCATAGTCCGGACTTTTCTCCGGCTCCTGACCATAAAAGTCTGCAACACATTTTTGCAATTCTGTCAATAGGTCTGACTTAATTCGCCGATCAACTAACAGGTAATCTGGGGCGATACAGGTTTGTCCCGCATTCAGGTATTTACCCCAAGTAATCCGTTTCGCCGTGTCTTTGAGATCCGTATCCGCATCAACAATACAGGGACTTTTCCCGCCCAACTCTAACGTAACAGGTGTCAGATGTTTCGCGGCGGCTTCCATGACGATTTTGCCGATCGCAGTTCCCCCAGTAAAAAAGATGTGGTCGAATTTTTCGGCTAGCAGTGCTTTACTGGTTTCGGCGTCTCCTTCGACAACCGCGATATAAGCCGGATCAAAGGTTTTCTGGATCAGGTTCGCGATCGCACTTGAGGTATGGGCGGCAATTTCCGAGGGTTTGAGTACCGCACAGTTTCCCCCTGCGATCGCACCGACTAAGGGAGAAATCAATAACTGGAAGGGATAATTCCAAGGGGAGATAATCAGCACCACACCCAAGGGTTCAGGATAAATTTTCGCCGAGGCGGGGAATTGTTCTAATCCAACTCCTACTTTTTTGGGTTTAACCCAGGATTTGAGGTGCTTGATGGCGTAATTAATTTCCCCAATCGCCGCGATTTCAAAATACGCCTCAAACTCCGGGCGCCCTAAGTCAGCTTGAACCGCCTTGATAATCGCCTCTTGATCATCAACAACCGCTTGTTTGAGACGTTTTAGCTGTTCGATGCGCCACTTGACATCCTTGGTTTTCCCTGTGGCGAAAAAATCCCGTTGTTTGCGGATAATATCAGTAACTGGTACTTGGGTCAGCATTCTGGCGTCCTTTACGACTGCAACTTATACTTATTATGTGATAGCGTACTTTAATGTTGAAACGGATTATTGGTTTAACCGGAGGGATTGGCACAGGTAAAACCACGGTTTCTAATTATCTTGCCGATATCTATCAGCTTCCGATTTTAGATGCGGATATCTACGCCAGAGACGCAGTACAACCGAGTTCCCCTGTTTTGAACCGGATTATTACCCGCTACGGTTGTGAGGTACAATTAGCCGATCGCACACTGAACCGTAAACGCTTAGGGGAGATCGTTTTCCCGAACCCAAAGGAACGCCAGTGGTTAGAACAACAGATCCATCCTTATGTGCGCGATCGCATTAAGTCTCAACTTAATATCCTAGAGTCTCCGACTGTGGTTGTCGTGATACCCTTATTGTTTGAAGCCAATATGACCGACTTAGTGACCGAAATCTGGGTTGTCCGTTGTTCTGAGGAACAACAAATCCAGCGAATTCGGGAACGCGATCGCCTTTCTCTTAAACAAGCTCAATCTCGTCTCAATAGTCAGCTTCCCCTCGCCGAAAAAGTTGCGCGTGCTGATATGGTTTTAGATAACTCTTACACTCGCGACTCTCTGTTGCAACAAGTTGATCGGGCTTTAGCCAGGAATGGGAATAAGCAACACACATAATTGTATTTTTGTCAAGCTATATAATCCGTGTAGGGGCGGGTTTAGTAATTTCGTGAACATTGTCACCAGTAACGCCTCCACAAAACCCGCCCTGATTCAAATTGTTGGCATTTCGTTAGATCAAGACAAATGCATCAGCCGTCAAGGTACTCGCATTTACACCAGTCAAAACCGCTAAGGTTTCCTGATTAAAATCAATCCAAGTATTCTTACCATGTTGAGCAATCGACAACTGTTCAAATGTCAGTTCACCCGACAAGCCTAACACATCTTCAACGATGTGGAAATCGCGAATTTTGTCCGTTCCTTCACCAACGGCTAAGATAAACATATCATAACCTTGACCCCCAATTAACTGGTCATTCCCCAAACCACCCCAGAGTAAATCATTACCATCATCACCCCAGAGTTTATCATTGCCATCTTCGCCGAAAAGTTGGTCATTCCCGCCTTTTCCACGAAGTTTATCATTTCCGGTGCCACCATAGAGGATATCATCACCCGCGATCGCACCATTTAAGCAACCCTTATTCAAGTCACCGCGTAGGATATCATCACCCTCTGCACCATAAATTACATCATCACCCAAACTGCCAATCACGGTATCATTGCCAGCATCCGCGAATATGAATTCATCCTGTTGATTAGAACTGACTAATTTGTCGTTATCTGGAGTTCCTTGAATCGTATACTCTGGCGTAACTGTTTCAACGGTTGCATTGGGAATCGATAATCCCAGATTAGTTCCACTATTAGATATGAATGAGAAGTTATCAATGAGTAACCCTGAATCCACATAACTATCCCCCGCATCCATTAAACCCACGCCAATGGTAAAGATACCCGATTCGGTAAATTGATGGGTAAATGTGCCATAGCCAGTTTGAGAACCAAAGGAACCTGTGAAACGACTAAAGTTACCACTCGTATCCGCTAGTTCGGATAAGACACCGGATGTAATGGAAACGAAGCCAAAATCACTGAAACTACTCGCAGTTTCTTCATTGGTAATCAAATTCCAGTCAAAGCTAATACTATCTCCAACCTGAACCTTAATCGGTTGAAACTGTAACCCGGAACCTTCGATAACATCACCGTTACCCAGATTATCTAAGGCGCCAGCAGTTAAACCAAAGAACTGTTCCATATCTGTATCACTCACCGAACCCACACTATTAGTAATGAAAGCTTGGTAATTGCCGTCTGTAGGATTACTGCCAATAGAATTAGTTTCAATTGTGGTATTACCAATCGTTGTCCAGTTGGTAAAGTCCCCATTTTCAAAGCCAAAGTTGAAGAAAGGATCAGGGGTGATTTGGAAATGATCAACGAGAAGTCCTGAATCCACACTATTATCATCCGCATCGACTAATCCTAAACCGATGGTATAGGTTCCGGCTTGGGTAAACTGATAATCGAATGTGCCGTAATTTGTTTGTTTGCCAAAGGAACCTGTAAATCGATTAAATTGCTGGTTGGTATCTGCTAGTTCGGATAACAGGGTAGAACTGATGGAAATAAAACCAAAATCGTTATAGTTACTGGGAGTTTGCTCATTGGTAATAAAGTTCCAGTCAAAACTTACAATATCTCCCGCTTTGACGGTAATCGGTGTGAGTTGGAGGGCGGAACCTTCTATCGCATCCCCATTACCGAGATTGTCTAATTCACCTGAATTTAATCCCAGGAAGGTTTCCAAATTACTATCGCTAACTGAACCTTGACCATTGGTGATTAAAGCCTGGAATGTTCCATCGGTAGGTGTACTGCCAATGGTAGCAGTTTGGATTGTCGCATCTCCAATACTGTTCCAATCTGTAAAGTCTCCGGTTTCAAAACTGAAGTTAAGTTGGGGCGATAAATCCTGGATTTGTTGGTTGCCAAAGGTAATATTGGTCACTATTTCTCCAGAACTTAGATCAACCGTGTGAGTTCCAGGGACAAGGTTACTGTTCGATGGTATAGAAGCAACACTCCGAGTCCAAGATTCGTAAGTGCCAATCAGAGTTTTTGAAGCGTCGGATGGGTTGATTTGGTAAAGATTACTGTTGCTGTCGTAAACGCCATAGATAAAACCATCAGGAGCAAAATCAATATCCACGACATAGGTTCCCAAAGAGCCGACACTAGCAAGAATATTTCCTGTTGCTGGGTCAATTTCTACCAGGTTATTCCATGCACCGTAAAGTGTGCCATCGGGAGCAAAGTCAATCCCCCAAGTCGTCTGGGAAATTGTGCCAATTTCAGTAGCAAAAGCCGTGACTGGGTTGATGGTATAAAGGATATTGGTACTACTCGCATTCCCATACAAGGTTCCGTCTGGAGAAAAGGCAATGCTTCTCATCAAAATGGAACTGTTAGTAGCACTATGAATTGTACCAATAGTGCTGTAATAACCATCCGTTGAATCAATAATCCGCAAGGAAGAACTAGCACCATAAAGTAGTCCAGTTGTTGGATCAACATCTAAGCCAGTATAGAAACTAGAAGCACCAATGAGCATTTCCGCCACCGGATCAGTTTGCAATTCAACTAAGCTAAATTCATTGGTTCCACCACTTCCTGTACCCGCTACCAATTTAAACGACGGTTCTGAACCCGGAACAGTTTGTTGCCAACCGGGTAATAATACCTCGGCTACGGTGTAAGTATCAGCCGTTAATCCGGTGAACGAATAATTTCCGTTAATATCCGTAATGGTGGAAACTTCACCCGCATCCAATTGACTATTTTGATTCTGATCTAAATAAATAGTCCAATTACTTAAACCTGGCTCATTGGCATCCCAAATTCCATCGCCATCAATATCATTCCATTTACTCCCGTGAATCTCTCCTAAAGGAGAGGGTGGCGGTGTCGTTGGAGTCAAGGCATTATTGGCATTTAATCGTCCACCAGTTACCGTTTTTCCCTGCAAGGATGAAATCGGATCAACAGTGCTTAAAATCTGATTTTTTACCTCCGAAGCACTTAATTGAGGATTTTGCGACCAAATTAACGCCGCCACCCCAGAGACATGGGGAGTTGCCATAGATGTACCATTATAGCTAGCATATCCTTCCCCAGGAATAGTACTGTAAATATCTACCCCAGGTGCGCCTAAATCAACAGAAGTGACGCCATAATTAGAAAACGACGCCAAATTATCGCAATCATCAGTAGCGGCGACACAAATAATATTATCCAGGTCATAGTTAGAAGGGTAATGGGGAGTGACATCGTTATTATCGCCAATCCCATCAAAGCCACCATTACCCGCCGCCGCAATAAATAACTGTCCGGCTTGACCTGCTGCTGCGATCGCATCGTATAATCCTTGAGAGTATAAAGGAATGTGCCAACTATTATTCGTCAGGTTAACGCCCATCATCGTGGCATATTCTACTGCCTGAATTGCATCGAATGTGTCTCCACCACCGTTGGCATTTATCCACTTGAGTGCCATGATTTTGGCATTGGGAGCCACACCAATTACGCCACTATTATTATTTCCTTCAGCAGCAATTGTGCCAGCGACATGAGTTCCATGTCCTTCATCATCCCAGGGATCGCTATCATTATTGGCAAAGTCCCAGCCGTAGTAATCATCAACGTAACCATTGCCATCATTATCAATCCCATCTCCGGGAATTTCTCCGGGATTTGTCCACATATTGTTAATCAATTCTGGGTGAGTATAATCTACGCCTGTGTCAATCACCCCAACCACGATATTATTCCCAGTAGCACTATCCCACGCTTCTGGAGCGTCGATATCCGCATCTGGAATACCACCCGTTTGTCCGGTATTATTTAACCCCCAAAGTTGGTTGAAATCTGAATCATTGGGAATGGTTGTATTCAGACTAATCGTATAGTTCGGTTCAATATATTCAATTAGCGGATGATTACTGTACATTGAAATCGCTTGGGCAACACTGAGTCCATTAAGTTGCCAAAGCTGTGTTCCTAATGTATTCGTTGATTCGAGTACTGAGGCTTGCAGATTCTCTTGCAGCGTTTGCATCTGGGTTGACTCAATCCCTGACTTGAGCTTGACAATCACTTGACCGGATAAATAATCTGTGCCTTCAACGAGACTATTTAGGTTAAATGAGGCGACATTAAGTTCTGGACGTAAATCGTTAGTAGACATAGTCCTTAACCCTCGATATAATTGGTTTGTATGTGTGCGCTATTCAGTAATACCGTAGAGACGAAATCTAATTATTCCAGCCTAAAATTGTACCGAGTTGAGCAACTGGGTATTTTGAGCAAGTTTGGGTTGGGAAACTTGAATTCTTTGGACTGTCTGTTCCCAATCGACTTTATCTCTGACTCAAAGGGACTTATGCAGTTTCACCCTGAGTTTTGCTAAATAAGTTTGGGGAACCAAAACACGAATTTTTTCTGAAATGCTTATTCCCTATAGAGTTCTCAGCATCATCGTCAACATTATTTTCTGGTAATCGTAGGGATATCGATTACAAACCTTTACGACTTACTCAGAATTGAACCGCGAAATTAGCGATACCAACCAATATTTGTTGCAAAACTTTACTCTTGCTGAACTCTGAATCAAACAGAACGGGTTAGACCATTTGTATAGCAACCGCCCTAGCTCATTTATTGACTATTAGTCTAAGGCGGGACATTTTGGTAAGGATTGGGAACAGGGAACTACCAATCCTGTGTGGGAGTAAAGGTTACATCTTTGACTTCACCCATCTCTCCCAATGGTTTCGCGGTTTCTTGATTGAATGACACCCATACCGCCCCCGCATTTCCAGTTCGGATAGTTAATTCATTTTTAGCGTTCCAAAGAGTCGGGGAATCGTCCTCCGTTAAAATTCCCTCAAACTCAGTTTTACCATCCACGCTAACCCGCACCCAGGATTCTCCTTTGGCTTCTACTGTAATTTGAACCGGGAAATTGGGATCAGAGAGAGTCGGCGCAGGCGTTGAGGTGACGGCGGGTTGGTTGGGATTAAGCTGTTGCTCAATTGTCCCAGAATCTTGAGCGGGTATAGAGGGTTGGGGTTTGAAGACTTGGGTGAGCAGATACACCAATCCACCGATCGCGACGATTCCACCAATGCCAATGTAGAGAAGAAAAGGTTGACGCGATCGCGAAACTGGCGTCTCTTGAGCCATGTTGGGTTTAGCGTCAGGAGAATCAGAGGGTTGCGATACCACCTCGGTGGCAAAGCTTTGGAGTAACCTTGTGCTGTCTAAATTCAGTGTTTCGGCATACCGCCGAATAAACCCTTGAACAAAGACAGGTTCAGGTAAATCCTCACACCGTCCAGCCTCTAGCGCTTTCAACGAGCGTAAGGAGATAAAGGTTTTGAGAGCAATTTCCTCAATCGATTTCTCCTGCTCTTCTCTACAGTGTTGTAAATAGGTTCCGATGTTTTTAAGTTGCTCTTCTTGAGCTGTAGTTAAATGGTTCACCTGATCCGCCTATCAAGGATTACACATTTATCGCCAATAGCGCCCCCAGTATATCACCTGTCCGTTGTCCGTTGTCTATTGTTAAGGAGAAAGAACAACGGACAAAAGGCAAGTGACTGAAACAACGCTACTGACTACCTCCCACGACAACATTGCGAATTCGTAAAGAAGGACCGCCACACCCTACAGGTAAGCCACTCTGTCCGCCTTTTCCACAACCGCCTGACTCATCCCAGTGGAAGTCATTACCGATCGCTTCGATGTCGCCTAAGGTTTTAAACACATTACCGGATAGGGTAACATCCCGCACGGGTTCAGCAATCTGTCCCTCGCGAATCATCCAAGCTTCACCCGCGCTAAAGGTGAACATCTCCCCATTAGTCATCCCCCCTAACCAGTTGCGGGCATAAACCCCTTCGCGAATCCCTCGGATTAAATCCTTAACCGGGGTTTTGCCCGGTTCAATCCAGGTATTGGTCATGCGGACAATGGGCGGATAGTGGTAGTTTAAACAACGGGCATTGCCAGTGGGAGCTTCGCCTAACTTACCTGCGGTTTCACGGGAATGTAGACGCCCCACTAAAATGCCATCCTTAATCAGTTGAGTCGTTGTTGCCGGTGTTCCTTCATCGTCGTAGAAATAGCTACCGCGATGTCCCTCTGGAGCAGCACCGTCGAAGATTTGTAAATCCGGTGGACCAAAGCGACGCCCTTTGCTCATCACTTCCAACAGATCGGGGTTTTCATACGCCATATCCGCTTCTGAAAGATGTCCGAAGGCTTCATGAACAAATAAACCGGAGAGGATAGGATCAATAACCACCGTGTAAACCCCTCCCCGAACGGGTGACAGAGACAAAGCATTAACCGCCCGTTGCGCCGCCCCCTGTACTTGCATGTCAAGATCAGTGAGATCTTCGTAGCCATTGCGAGATCCGGTGGTTTCTCGTCCCGTCTGCACAATCTCATCCTTACGGGCGGTAGCCGAGAAACGCATTTCTAGATCTGCCCAAGATTGCTCAATCAGCGTGCCTTCGGATGTCGCAATAATGATCCGTTGATGGCTATCCCCGTAGCGGACAGAGGTGGTTGTAATTCGGGGATCAAAACTTTTGAGCAATTGGTTGTAGCGATCGCACAGCGCTTTCTTATCGGTTAGAGGCATCATCCGGGGATCAGTCCCAGTTAGGGGGAGTTGGCGAGTATCTTGCACGATCGAAATCGGGGCAAGTAGGGTTTCTCCATCCCCGACAATTCGGGCAGCGCTGATTGCTTCTTCCAGTCGCTCCTTAAGGGTAGAGAGTTGATTGAAACTGGCAAAGCCCCAACCGCCTTTATAACAGGCTCGCACCTGTCCACCAATAGCAAGCCCCTCACTCAAGGTTTCTACCTTATTGCCCCGCACGATAATGCTGGTTCCTTCAGATTCTTCCAGGCGAATCGCTAAGTAATCCACGCGAGAGCGATAGCGAGCGATCAGGTCTGCAATTAAATTTTGAGTATCCGCGAGTACAGTAGGCATGGTCTAGGGAACAAGCACGATAGAACTGCTTCTATTGTGCAATGACTCTAGCCTTGACTGCTATGGGGGCTACCCTTGTTGAAGATTTCAGTCCAGCCTGCCATCGCTTGATGTAGGGGAGCGAGTGCAGCTTTGCAGAAATCATTGAGCGCTGTGTCACGCCAGTAGGCTATCTATTACCCACATCTTCCCCAGGTTCTTTGACTGCTTGAATTTGTTAATTGGGTGGATGCCAACCGGCTGTCACCCAATTTTTCCGGACAGTAACAGCTAAATTATTATTTAATTTTAGGGCAGAGATGGTCGCCCGACCACAAGGGGTGAGACCGATAATTTCTGTCCCCTCTGTACTCCAAGTAAAATGATTTATCCACTCCTGTTGACGAGGATTAAATAAGGAAACAGTTTCCCCTGATTGAGGATCGACACCGACTGTTTGTATCCACTTATATTGATTACATAATTCACAGGCTAAACAGAGATTATCTTCTGTGTTACTTCCTCCTTTGGCTAGAGGATGTATATGATCAATTTGTAATCTCCCCATCATATAATCTTGATGGCTGAGGCAATATTCACAGCGATTACCGGCTCTTGTGCGAATCTTTTGGCGGAGAGTTTCAGAGATAAAACTCATGGAGATAAAGGGGTTCTTAATCCTCGGCGAACGGCTTCAGCCAATCCGGCTGATTTGCGGAATTGCCCAACTTGATAAATTGATAGTAAGATTAATAGTTCATAACGTTCTGATTCGGTCAAACCCATAGTTTTCCCTTTAGCTTGGAGTTCACCGAGACGTTGATTTTGTCCTGCCTCCATTTTTAAATTAGCTAATTCAATGACATCTTCATTGGCAAGCTGAGAAATTTCCGAATCCGTGATTTCCGATAAATTATTAAATGTTGGTAAAATAATTTCGAGGGTATCGACTAAAACCTCAGATAGATTTCGCGCTGTAGCGGCTCCCAGATATTGAGCCGATTCAACTAAACCTTCGGGTACGTTAATAGTTATTCTCACAGTTATGATCAAGTAATTAGGGGTTGCCTCTATTCTCATTATAGAGCAGTAGCTTGAACCGAAAACCTTGTATCTGATGGATTGTTTATCGGGCGAAAAGCAAGTGGATACAATTTTGTATTCCATAAACGTGAAAAGTGCTGTCAGCCGTTCAAGAACTAATCCGCCGTTGATATTCCTGCTCTGTGATTAAGTCTTGGGTACTCTCCACCCGGTCTACAAACACAAGACCATTGAGATGATCATATTCATGCTGAACGATTCTTGCCACAAAATCGGTTAACTGTTGTTGCTGCGGCTTACCCTGTTGATTGGTGTACTCTACCTCAATCGCCTGATACCTCGGCACTAACCCGCGAATACCGGGAATACTTAAGCAGCCTTCCCAACCTTTGACCATCTCATCTGAGTGAGCCACAATCTGCGGATTGATCATCGCTGTTGGTTCCATCGTCGGGGCATTCGGATACCGGGGATTGGGACGAGACGCTACGATAAACAAACGGCAGGATTGAGACACTTGAGGTGCAGCAATTCCTACACCGTTGGCAGCTAACGCCTTTGCCTTGAGAGCCTCAATCAGCTTTTGTATGGATTCATCCTGAACATTATCAATGGGTTGAGCGAGCTGGCGTAAGATAGGATTGCCTAACTGAGCGATTTCTAGGGATTGGGTCATAATGGGGTGAAATTAACCTGGACAGTTGCTATTTATTCAATGCTAAATCGCTATATATATCAATGTGCGCCGGAATATCTTGCTCATAGCTCGAATTAGGAGAACAAGCAACAATTACCGACAATAGAGGAATGCCCGTGGAAATGTCCCCCGAACAGCTCTGGATACAGGTATTGGAGCGTTTACAACTCCAACTCAGCCGACCCACCTTTGAAACCTGGCTCAAGGGAACAACCGCTCAGCAGCTCGACCAGAATTGCTTAGTGGTTTGTACCCCCAATCCCTTTGCCAGAAATTGGTTGCAAAAGTATTACATCAAAACAATCACTGATGTGGTGCAGGAGATCCTGGGACAATCGGTGGACATTTACCTTACCGTGATCACTGACAACGACAACACTACAATCAGCGATACAGGTATTTCCTGGTCGCCTCCGGTTGCCACCAACCCCGATACCGAACGTCCATCCCATCAACTCCCTAAACCCACAGAGTTAAATCAGAAGTACGTGTTTTCTCGCTTCGTGGTTGGTTCCAATAATCGCATGGCTCATGCGGCGGCGTTGGCTGTAGCCGAATCACCAGGGCGGGAGTTTAATCCTCTGTTTTTGTGTGGGGGCGTTGGTTTGGGGAAAACTCACTTAATGCAAGCGATCGCGCATTTCCGGTTGGAGAATTCTCCTAGTTCTAAAATCTTCTATGTGTCTACCGAACACTTTACCAATGACCTGATTGCCGCCATCCGCAAAGATAGTATGCAAAGTTTTCGGGAACACTATCGAGCGGCTGAGGTGCTGTTGATTGATGATATTCAGTTTATCGAAGGAAAAGAATATACTCAGGAAGAATTTTTTCATACGTTCAATACCTTACACGAAGCCGGTAAACAAATCGTCTTGGCATCCGATCGCCCGCCGCATCAGATTAGCCGCTTGCAAGAACGGCTATGTTCTCGCTTTTCAATGGGGTTAATCGCCGATATTCAGCCGCCTGACTTGGAAACCCGGATGGCAATTTTGCAAAAAAAGGCAGAGTATGAAAACATCCGGTTGCCGCGATCGGTGGTCGAGTATATTGCAACTCAATATAAATCGAATATTCGGGAACTCGAAGGGGCATTAATTCGAGTCGTCGCCTATATCTCGATTTCGGGAGTACCGATGAGTGTCGAGAACATTGCACCAATTTTGAATCCGCGAACCCCAACCGTACAAGCTGCACCGGAAATCATTTTGACCACCGTTGCCGATGCCTTTAACGTTTCGCTTGAAGACTTGAAAGGAAACTCCCGCCGCCGAGAAATTAGTTGGTCTCGGCAAATTGCCATGTATCTGATGCGGCAGCATACGGACTTGAGCTTACCCCGAATCGGTGAAGAATTTGGCGGTAAAGACCATACCACGGTTATGTATAGCTGCGATAAGATTACTCAATTACGAGAACGCGATCCCAGCGTGGCACAGAAACTGAGTCAATTGAGCGATCGCATTAATTTGGCAAGTCAAACTCAAAGCTAAGCTTAAAGGGAACAGGGAATGGGGAACAGGAAACTGTGCAGGTAGAGTGTAGGGTGTAGGGGCGGGTTGGACAGATAACATTTTGCGCCTTTCGGTGAAACTCGACTAAACCCGCCCTGGGCAGAAAAATTCCCGCAATTTTCCACAACCTTTTCCACAAGGACTCCATTCCTAAAACACGAAGAATTCAGGAATTGACAATCATCTGAGTCTAGTTTTTCCACAGTTTCCCCAAGGTCTGAATTCCATGCTAGAGTTGCCTCTGGATAGATGAGAGAGCCACGATTGTGCCTCATGTAGAGTCCAACTCATATCTCCCTGACTCTCCTTGACGAGAATTCTAGCTGTGCCAAACATTGACGATTCCTTCTATGAAACTAACTTGTACCCAAAGTGAACTCAATACCAATCTTTCTCTCGTAAGTCGGGCGGTTCCCTCACGTCCCACCCATCCGGTACTGGGTAATGTGTTACTCCAAGCCGATGCGAAAAATCAGCGAGTGAGTTTAACCGCCTTCGACTTGAGTCTAGGTCTGCAAACCAGTTTCAACGCCAACGTCGAAGCGGATGGTGCGATCGCGATTCCGGCTAAACTGTTCAATGACATTGTTTCCCGTTTGCCAGAGGGAGACATTACTCTCGAAGACTCCCTCTCCGAAGCGGAGAGTGATGCAGACACCGAAAGCCTATCGATCACCTTAACCTCGACATCAGGACAATACAAAATGCGAGGAATGAACTCAGAGGACTTTCCCGAACTCCCCCAAATCGAAGATGGAATGGTGGTTAAACTCCCGGTTGAAGCCTTAATTGAAGGATTGGGCGGATCATTATTTGCCACCAGTGCCGATGAAACGAAACAGGTGCTGACCGGGGTGCATCTGATGGTACAAGAAGATAGTCTCGAATTTGCCGCGACTGATGGTCACCGACTAGCGGTTGTGGAAACTCTTAACGCTAAACCAACCAGTGAGGAAAGCCAAGAGGATGAAGAGAAACCCGCCTCTGAAGATACCATATCGTCCTTTGAGCTAACCGTACCCGCTAGAACCTTAAGGGAACTTGAACGGATGTTAGGACTCTCTGAATCAAGCGATACCGTCGCCTTACAGTTTGAGGTGGGTCAAATTATCTTCCAAGGGGGTAATCATCGCTTGACCAGTCGAACCTTAGAGGGACAATATCCCGCTTACCGCCAACTCATCCCCGGTCAGTTTCAGCGTCAGGTGGCTATTCCTCGGCGTCAATTACTGAGTGCGGTTGAGCGAATTGCAGTTTTGGCTGATCAGAAGAATAATATCGTCAAGTTTGATATTGATGCCCAGGCGCAAACCATTGATCTGACCGTGGAAACTCAAGATGTTGGCAGTGCGAGAGAGTCACTATCAGCACAAGTTACGGGTGAAAGTATTGAGATTGCCTTTAATGTGAAGTACTTAATTGATGGCTTGAAGGCGCTGTCTACGTCAGATATTCAGCTCCAAATGAATGCGGCGAATACTCCAGTGATTCTCACACCTCTGGGTGGCTTAAAAATGACCTACCTGATTATGCCTGTGCAAATCCGGGATTGAGGTTTTTGTCTAGGGTTCATTGTTCATAGTTCATTGGTTCTTACTCTGTAGTTGCCTTGGACGATGAACGATGAGCTTTTTGAAACCATTCTTGATATCTGCTATTATCTATAAGCGAATTTTGCCTTTGAGAAGGTGCTATGGAATAGTGGAGTCAGCAAATGGTAAAAACCGACACGATTCTTTTATTGTAGTCCATTATACAGTTATCTAGCCAACCTAAAGTAAAGGATGAGTAAAAAAACAAGGCTGACAAATATGCCCAGCAAAGATTATTAGTTCAAAACTGATTTAGACCCGCTAGATCTTGCCATCAATAATTTTTTACCAACTTGAATCTGTCTTTGGGGTGCAATAGACAGACCCTTATAAGCCAGACAAGCGGCAATCAGGGTTCAATTTAAACATTTGCCGGACTTTTATATAAACTTTACAAAGTCTTCATTGTCCATTTACAAAGTCTTCATCATTACTTAACTTAATACTCCTGTCTCATTTTCAAATTCTTGATAACTGTAATGTAAACAGCAAGTTAAGCCAGCCAGGGTTCATAAGCGTGCTTACCTTCCCAATAGTCAATGATTAATCTGTGATGCAACCCGTAATCGATAAACAAGTTATCGTATCTGACCATGTGGTGACCATGGTGTTCACAGACCTAGTTAGTTCCACAGCGGTCAAAAAATATTTAAAGGGAAATGACATCACTACCCGCAATCGCCTCTACTTTGACACGATTCTCAAACCCCATCGCCAGCGTGTTGAAGCAAATTTAGTGGCTTACGGAGGGCGTGTAGTCAAGACCGAAGGTGACGCTTACTTTGTGGTTTTCGCCAATGCATCTCAAGCAGCTCAGTGGGCGGTGGCGCTGCAAATTAGTCACACCTGTGAACCCATTGACACCCCCCTGGGTCCGTTACAAGTCAGAATTGGCATGCACACCGGGAGTCCCTTACCCGACGGTGATGATTTTATTGGCGAGGAAGTTGACTACGCGGCTCGGGTGTCCTCACTTGCCCATGGGGGACAAATTCTGCTGTCGGAAGTGACAACAGACTTGATTCACGATGCGGGAATTACAGACTTAACCATTATCTCCCGTGGCAATCACTACTTAAAGGGTATCGGCAAAGCGCCGATTTTTGAACTGCTCTATCTCAAAAAACAGCAACGACAGCGTAAAAAACCCCGATCTTGGAAATCTCGGGGTCTTCAACTGTTGGCAAGTATAACCGGTGTCGGCGTGGCAATGGGTGTTGGTTTGACAGGTATGCTACAGCCTTTGGAACTGAAGGCGTTTGACCACTTGATGCAAATCCGTCCTCAACAGGAAAGTCCTGACCCACGCCTGCTGATAATTACCATTACAGGGGGTGATGTTCAAGCTCAATCCTCTGCCCAACGGCAAGGGTTATCCTTGTCGAATGCTAAACTGGCTCAACTCCTGGAAAAATTAGCCCAATACCAACCACGAGTCATTGGTTTAGACCTCTATCGCGATTTTCCAGTAGAACCTCAGTATCGTGATTTAGCGAATCGTTTACGCCAAGACAAGCGTTTAATAACCGTCTGTAAGGTGGGAGATACAACTGATAATCCGGGGATTTCGCCTCCTCCAGATATTCCTCCAGACTCTTTACCCGAACGAGTTGGGTTTAGTGATGTCATTTTAGACCCAGATGGCGTTGTGCGTCGTCATCTTCTGGGTTTAGCGCCTCCTGACCAATCTGAATGTCAAATCAGTAACTCTCTGAGTCTAGTTATGGCTTTGCGTTACTTAGAAGAGGAGGGCATTACGGCTGAGTTGACTGCCAATAATGATTTGCAGATTGGTCAGGTTGTTTTCCCAACCCTAAAAAACAATAGTGGAGGGTATCAGAATATCGATGCTGGGGGTTATCAAATGTTACTGAATTATCGGGCGACGAGTTCAGTAGAAGCGATTTCGCGTACCTATACATTAAAAGAGGTACTTGAGGAAAATAAATTAACGCCTGAATTGGTCAAAGACCGTATCGTTTTCATTGGTACCGTTGATAAAACCTTTCACGATATTCATGCCACGCCTTACAATCACAGCAACCGACCTGAGACGGCTGGGGTATTTCTGCAAGCCCAGATGACGAGTCAAATTATCAGTGCGGTTAAGGATGAGCGACCTCTTTTGGTGTGGTGGCCCGAGTGGGCTGAATATGTTTGGATTGGGGCTTGGTCTGTTGTGGCGGGTTTAGTCAGTTGGCGTTTCCGTTCCCCTCTGTTGCTGGGCTTGGCAGTAGCCGGAATGCTAAGTGTTCTCTATGGCTGCTCTTATGTGATCTTTATCCAAGGAATTTGGGTGCCGATGATACCATCGGGTATTGCGATCGTTGTCACCAGTGGTATGGTTAGTGTGTATTTTTCCCATCCTAGTTTAAAGTACTGGATCTGAGACCCAGGTAAGCCTAGTAGAGACGTGCCATGGCACGTCTCTACAATGGTGCCGAAAGTCCTAATCGATGTGTCTACTGCTATAAATGGAAACAATTAAACGGGCTAGGAGGGATTCGAACCCCCGACACCGTGGTCCGTAGCCACGTGCTCTAGTCCACTGAGCTACAAGCCCTAGCTGTGAGTTATTCACTCACCGATTACTTACAATATCATATCTTTATCCAATGATGCAAGACTCTTCTCAAAAATCATCCCTCAGCCATCTAAATTCTCAGGGTCAAGCCCAAATGGTCGATGTTTCTAGCAAACCCGCTACCCGTCGCCAAGCTGTCGCAGCGGCTCAAGTACGGATGCAAACGGCGACATTCCAAGCGATTGAAACAGGCAATGCGCCCAAAGGAGATGTTTTAGCCACCGCCCGACTAGCTGGAATTATGGCAGCCAAGCAGACGGCAAACCTGATCCCGTTGTGTCATCCCTTACCCTTACACCAAGTCGAGATACAAATCCAACCGGATGCTCAATTACCGGGGTATCAGATTCAGGCATCGGTGACAACAAAAGCCGAAACCGGGGTGGAAATGGAAGCCTTGACAGCCGTTTCCGTTGCCGCCCTGACGCTGTACGATATGGCAAAAGCCTTGGAGAAATCCATTCAAATTGAATCCATCCGCCTGTTGAGTAAGACGGGTGGCAAATCCGGCGAGTATCAATCCCCCAGTTGAGCGAAATCCCCCAGCTTCCCCTGCTCCCCCTGCTCCCCCTGCTCCCCCTGCTCCCCCTGCTCCCCCTGCTCCCCCTGCTCCCCCTGCTCCCCCTGCTCCCCCTGCTCCCCCCTATCCTCTACGTCTATTGGCGTAGGTAATTTCCGTAAATATACTGATGTCTATCATCCTCGCCTGCATTTACAGTAAAGTTTGGTTCGCTAGGTTGACTGAGTAGATTAGCCAAAACGAGCATTCTACTTTTTATATTTTGTAGCAGGAGGTTAGTCATCAATGATTTACTGTATAGGTATTATTTACTTAACAATGGCAACTCATTTGTTTACAAAGTGGTTTGAGTTGGCTGATGACATGAGGAATTTATCTGAGCAACAAAAAGTCCTCTCATGGATCACGCTGATTGTTGCGGCTGTATTTTGGCCCCTAGTAATACCTATTGCTTACACAAAGCTGGTGAAAGCTCAAACCTCTAAAAGACTAATTTGAACAAAGTCATATCCTAGAAAATTGACCAAAGTGGGTGGGTTTAAAAAATTTTAATCACCGGATAGAGTAACTAAGTAGGTTGGTGGAAATAAACTTAACTAGATTAAGTTATGTAAACAAGCCTCAAACCCTTACTGTTCCCTGTTCCCTGTTCCCTAATCTCCACCGCTAACTTTAATTGTGTCCACCTACTTATCAAATTTAGATAGTATGGCTTCAGCCCAAGGGAACACAGACAGGTAAGCTGTCATGCATTTAAATTGGGTATTAGTAGCGAGCAAGATGCTCGCACTACCATCCTTTCGCCATTATTGATATTAACGTTTAAATGCCGAACAGCTTAGGAGTTGGTTTCACTTACTTGAGATAACAACTAAACTGTGATGAAATTTGCAGATGTAAGTGTTGTGGTATCAAACCAACTCAAAACTGCTAGGGTTTGATTTCCTACCCAAATCTCTTCCCCAGAGAATGTCAATTGATCAAACATTAATCCTCCCGTCAAGCCGATTTTATCCCCTTGACCGATATTAAAATCGGTAATCATATCGATACTTCCATCTAGCGCTAAGACAAAGGTATCGGCACCTAAACCACCGTTGAGAATATCATCACCTAAACCGCCATTGAGGATATCCTCGCCAAAGGAACCATCGATTTGATCCCAACCATCTAAGCCGTTGATGCGATCATTTCCGGCGCTACCAATTAAGAAGTCATCGTTATCTGTACCGTCGATATTTTTCCCCACAGCCACGGTGACGGTAGCGGTATTGGTAAGACTACCATCACTGAGGGTATAGGTAAAGCTACCATTGCCACTAAAGCCCTGGTTGGGGGTAAAGATGATCAAATCATCGGTGGTATCATTGGGTGTATTGTTATCATCAAATACCGCTGTACCATTGGTTTCATTGCTAACCCCGGTAATAGTCAGAGAGGATTTAGCACTGTCAATATCTCGGTCATTTCTCAGTAGGGTACTGGTTTGAATCGTGACAGGGGTATCTTGGGCAGTGGTGGTGCGATCGCGTGTTCCGATTGGGTTATCATTGACTCCTGTTAGGGTAATCGTGATATCGGCGGTGACACCATCTAAGGCGCTAACTGTAAAGGTTTCAGTTTGGGTTTCCGCTTCACCGAGATATTGCACGGCACTGTTATCCACACTATAGGTGAAGCTGCCAGTATCGGTGATGGTTAAACTGCCTAAATTACTGGGTGCTGAAATTACCGTGGTACTGAATTTATCTTCGCCAGTGTCGGTATCGGTGACAGTTAGAGAACCCGTTGCGGTTAAGCTGGGGGTGCTACTATCTTCAATAACCGAGGCTTCCGCAATTCCCGTAATTACCGCCTGGTTATTTACCCCAGTTACGGTAATCGTGGCGGTGGCGCTACTGGTTTCCCCTTTCTCATCACTGATGGTATAAGTAAAGCTATCGGTGGCAGTTTGATTGACGCCGAGGGAGGCAAATTGACCATTGGGATTATAGGTATAACTGCCATCACTATTTAAGGTTAATAGTGCGCCACTGGTTAGGGTAATCTCGTTGCCGATATCAGTCTGATTACCATTAATATCTACCACTGTCAATACTGCAGTAGCATCGGCATCACTATCGTTGGTTAAAACATTGCCAGTCAGGGCAGTATTTTCATCGGTGGTGGGATTGTCATCTGTGGCGGTGGGTGTATCGTTGACGCCGGTAATCGTAATCGTGATATCTTCCGAGGCGGTGCCATCCAGGGAAGTAACGGTGAAGGTTTCGGTTTGGGTTTCGGCTGCACCCAGATATTGTACGGCGCTATTATCCACACTATAGGTGAAGCTGCCGGTATCGGTAATGGTTAAATTGCCCAGATTACTGGGTGTCGAAGTGACAGTGGTACTGAATTTATCTTCATCGCTATCGGTATCGGTGATACTGAGGGAACCGGTTGCGGTTAAGGTGGGAGTATTACTATCTTCGGTAACCGCCCCTGCAGCGATACCTGTAATTGTGGCTGGATTGTTAATACCTGTAACTTCAATCGTGGCAATGGCATGACTGATACCGCCATTCCCGTCACTAACTGTATAAGCAAAGCCGTCTATCTCGGTTTGATTGGCACCCAGGAATTCAAATTGATTGTTGGGATTGTAGGTGAATGTGCCATCGGTGTTGAGGGTGAGTAATGCACCGGAAAATAGTGTTACGGGTTTGCCCACTGCCCTGGGTGTACCATTAAGTTTGGCGATGGTGAGGATATCGCTATTGTCGATATCGGTATCATTGGTGAGAACATTCCCGGTGATGGCAGTATCTTCGTCTGTGGTGGGATTGTCATCAGTGGCGGTGGGATTATCGTTGGCGCCAGTAATCGTAATGGTGATATCTTCCGAGGCGGTGCCATCCAGGGAGGTAACGGTAAAGGTTTCGGTTTGGGTTTCTGTGGCGCTGAGATATTGGATGGCGCTATTGTCCACAGTATAGTTGAATGTTCCCGTATCCGTTAGGGTGAGACTGCCTAGATTATTAGGTGCAGCCGTTACCGTGGTGTTGAATACATTCTCTCCCGCATCGATATCATCCACAGTGAGGGAACCTGTGGTGGTAAGTATGGAGTTGCTGCTATCTTCGTTGACGGATGCCGTGGTGGTACCGGTAATCGTGGCGGGATTGTTTACCCCTGTATTTATCCCGGTAATTGTGACAATGATATCTTGAGAGGCTGTACCGTCGAGGGAGGTAACGGTAAAGGTTTCGGTTTTGGTTTGTTGGGTGCCGAGATAGGCAATGTCACTATTGGCAACGGTGTAGGTGAAGGTGCCGGTATCGGTGATGGTTAAGTTTCCCAGATTCCCGGTTTGGGAAGTGACGGCGGTGTTAAATTTAGTCTCTCCGGTATCGGTATCGGTGACAGAAAGGGAACCGGTGGCGGTGAGGGTAGAAAGGGTTTCACTTTCGGTGAGGGCGGCGGTGTTTGTGCCTGTAATCGTGGCGGTATCGTTAATCCCGTTAATTGTCACCACAATGGTTTGGCTGGCACTCCCATCAATGGATTCAACGGTGAAGCGATCGAGTTGGGTTTGCCCTGCACCGAGATATTGTACGCTGCTGTTGGCGACGGTGTAGGTAAAGCTGCCGGTTTCGGTAATGGTTAAGTTGCCGAGATTACCGACTGTGGGTGTGACGGTGGTGTTAAATTTGTCTTCACCGCTATCCGGATCAGTAACAGTTAAGGAACCGGTGGCGGTGAGATTGGGAGTATTGGCGTCTTCGGTAACCGAGGCGGTAGGATTGCCACTGATAACGGCTGTATCCCTATCACTACCGATTAATTGGAAAAGTTCCAGGGTGCCGTTTGAACCGATGTTGGTATGACCAAATACAACATAACTTTGTCCCGATTCGCTACCATTGATGTCAGCATCGGGGGCGCCAATGACTAAATCATCGATACCATCGGCGTTAATATCTCCTGCACCACTGACAGAAAAGCCAGAGTTATCATCGGCGGCGATACCGTTAATTTTAAATCCGTTTGTACCATCAAGGCTGGAGAGTTCAAGCGTGGCATTGAAACTGCTGGTTTTGCCAAATACAACATAGCTTTGTCCGGAATTGCTTTCTTTGGGATCTGCATTTGGTGCGCCGATAATTAAATCATCAATACCGTCTCCATTAACATCCCCGGCACTATTAACCGCATAGCCAGATTGATCATCGGCGGCGATACCATTAATTTGAAACCCGTTACTACCATTAAGGCTGGAGAGATCTAAGTTAGCACTAAAACCGCTGTTTGTACCGAAGACTACATAAGTTTGTCCGGAAGCGCTACCATTGGGATTAGCTTTGAGGGCGCCAATAATGACATCATCAATCCCATCTCCGTTGATATCCCCGGCGTGGTTAACAGACCAACCTGAATTATCATGGGGAGCGATACCATTAATTTTAAAGCCGTTGCTACCGTTAAGGCTGGAGAGACTAAGGTTAGTACCAAAGCCACTCAAGCTACTGTTCTTGCCGAATACGACATAGCTTTCCCCTGAATCCGCACCATGAGGATCAGCATATCTAGCGCCGATAATTACGTCATCAAAACCATCGTTATTAATATCCCCAGCGCGGCTGACAGAGTAGCCGGAATGATCAGAACTGTCGATACCTGTAATAGTAAAACCATTGCTGCCATTGAGGGTAGAGAGGTTTAGGTCAGGACTAAAGTCGCTGGTTTTACCAAATACCACATAGCTTCGCCCCCAATATCCTCTGTATCCAGCATTGACACCCCATGCCCCAATAATTAAATCATCAATGCCATCACCATTAACATCCCCAGCACCACTGACGGAAATGCCAGATTCATCACCGGCACTAACACCACTAATTTTAAACCCATTGTTGCCGTTGAGCGTAGAGAGGTCAAAGTTAGCGCCAAAGCCACTACTTTTGACAAACACCACATAACTCTGCCCGGAACGGCTACCGTTAGGATCAGCAAAGGGGGTACCGATAATCAGGTCATTAATCCCATCCCCGTTAATATCTCCCGCGTTACTTATCGAGATACCAGCTTGGTCATCCGCCGATATCCCATTAATTTTAAAGCCATTGCTACCATCTAGGGTAGAGAGGTCAAAACTGGAACTAAAGCCACTATTTTTGCCATAAACGATATAAATCTGCCCGGAATTACTGGCATTGGAATCAGCACCAGGGGCGCTAATGATCAAGTCATCAATCCCATCACCATTGATATCGCCAAAGCGGTTAACCGCATGACCTAAATTATCCCCAGGGGCAATCCCATTAATCTTAAATCCCAAAACCGGATTACTGGTATTATCGGGTTCTAAATTGGGGGCAAGATTGCCATAAATAACATAACTTTCCCCTGTATCGCTACCAATAATCACATCATCAATGTCATCCCCATTCACATCTCCGGCACTATTAACCGCATAGCCAGATTGATTATTGGCGGCAATTCCATTAATTTTATAGCCATTGCTACCATTCAGAGTAAACAGGTCAAAACTAGACCCAAAGCCACTACTTGTACCATAGACAACATAACTTTGTCCCGAATTATTACCATTCGGATCAGCCCCAGTGGCACCAATAATTAAATCATCAATCCCGTCTTGATTAATATCCCCCGCACCGCTAACGGAATCACCGGAATTATCAGTTGTGGTAATCCCATTGAGTTTAAACCCATTAACGCCATTTAGACTAGAAAGATTGAAGCTAGGACTAAATGTGCCAGTTTTACCAAAGATGACGTAACTTTGCCCCGAACTACTGCCATTGGGGTTAGCAAATTTGGCACCAACAATTAAATCATCAACTCCATCCCCATTGACATCCCCAACACCACTAACAGAAATGCCCGCGCGATCGCCTGCTTCAATGCCATTAATTGTAAACCCGTTACTACCATTCAGACTGGAGAGTTCTAGACTGGCACTAAACCCACTGTTCTTGCCAAAAACCACATAAGTTTGCCCAGAATTGCTCCCATTGGGGTCAGCATTAGGAGCGCCAATAACCAAATCATCGATACCATCGCCGTTAATGTCTCCCGCAGGACTAATCGACGTACCGGCTTGATCATCGGCGGCGATTCCTTTAATTTTAAAGCCATTCGTGCCATCTAAAGTGGAACTATCTAAGCTGGAGTTAAACCCACCATTTTTGCCAAAAATAACGTAAATTTCCCCAGAACTACTCCCATTAGGAGAAGCATCGCTGGCACCAATCATGAAGTCTTCAATGCCATCGCCGTTAACATCGCCCGCCGACTGAACAAATGTAGAACCGGAAATGTTATTAATGGTAAATCCATTGTTCCCATTGAGGCTGGAGACATTAAAGCTAGAAGTAAAGCCGGTGGTTTTGCCAAACAGGATGTAACTGTGCTCCAAACCGCCAATGAGTAGATCATTAATCCCATCGGCATTAATATCCCCAGCACTGCTAACGGTGGTGTTTCCGACGATTCCTTCAATCACAAAACCATTAGTCCCATCCAGACTGGAGACATTGCGAGTGAGATTAACATTGCTGCTGTCGCCAAATAGGACGTAGCTTTTGCCTAAATCGCCGATAATGATATCATCAATCCCGTCGCCATTGATATCTCCGGCGCTGTTAACGGATTTGGCGTTACTGGAAATTCCGTTAATTTTAAAGCCGTTGGTGCCATCGAGACTGGAGAGGTTGAAAAAGAAATTAGCCACAGTATTATCCAGTTTTATATTATATATAGATGTTGTTTCTGACTATCTCCCGAACAGGTGGAGCCTACCCGCTTGAAAGTCTTGAGTTAGCCAATGGTATTCGATATATGATAATGCTATTTTGAAAGCTATAATCTGAGTAATTAGAAAATTTAACCCGTTCTAATCTATAGTGATAATCTTTCTTATAAGTTAAAAATAGAAGTATCAGTTATGTTATTATAGTGTATCGGCAGACCTTATTTAATGTAGGGGCGCATGGCGTGCGCCCTTGACCAACCTGCGCCCAAGAAGTCGTAGAATTGACGAATTAATTGTAGGGGCACGGCAGTGCCCTGTTAAGGTAGTTTGGGCGATGAATTAGGCGTAGTTGAGCGGATGGGGGAAAGGCTCGCATCCCTGACTACGAACATCCGAATCACTGATAGTATAAGTAAACTGATCGGTTGCCGTTTGACCGACGCCGAAGCAAGCCAATTGACCATTGGAATTATTATGATCAGGATTACACTTGAACTTTCCTGCGAAACAGAAGCGAAACTCAGAGAAAGCCTTGCCCGTCATGACGCTACACAGATGCGCCAATTATTGGCTGAAGCGTTTACCTCCACAGTGGAGGCGTTGCTACAGCAAACATCTGAACCATCCAATGATGATCAGTTTGAGTTGATTGCCGATCAGTTAGCGGCAGAATTTGCCGCCTGTGTCGGATCGGATGCGCCCCTATTATCCGATTATGCGGTGAGTCGTGCAGGGATTTATCAGGATCATCCCTAGTTGTGATATATCTTGTAGACACAAATATCCTGCTACGCTTTGCTCAGCGTAATCATTCTCTACACCCTGTCGTGAGAACCGCTGTACGGAAACTTAGAAATGATCAACATCAGCTACAAATCACATCGCAAAATTGTGTAGAGTTTTGGAATGTGGTGACACGACCTAAACATAAAAATGGATTTGGTTTAACCCCTGCTGAAGCTGATCGACTTTTGCGTCTGATTGAACGTCTGTTCCCATTGTTACCTGATAGGCTGACACTCTACTCTGAATGGCGTCGGATTGTTTTGACACTCCCCGCCCTAAAAGTGCGGGGATTCTTCGTTCACAGATCCGGCTTGCTTTGACAGGATTTCTCCAATCAAAGTAGAGGTCGAGTCTCCAGAAGCGTTCGGATTTAAAATCCAAGTTCCGACATGCCCTGCCG
>NZ_JAVKBY010000064.1:0-50332 GCF_040222985.1 Coleofasciculus sp. F4-SAH-05 | reverse complement strand
CAATCTTTTTCCATAAATACGTCTTGAACTATATAATTATTCTCTACCTTGTCTACTTTTCTTCTCTACCTTGTCTACTTTCCTTCCTTGTCCTCCTTGTCTTGTCCCCACCCTCAAGTAAAAAACCTACACCTGTCAGGGAGAGGGGCTGGGGGTGAGGGGTTGAGCTTAAGTTGACACCAATGACCGACGTGCGCCCTTTATTCAATAACGCCTTTGAACCCAAAGTTTTCAATACGTTCAGTCGATTCAAAAATAGTTCCTACCTGAATATCGGTGGGTTAAGGCGGATTGTTCATTAAAAGATGAGTACCTTAATTAAACTCCCGCCTAACCCACCCTACGACATTTAAAATAAGACTCTTTCTTTGATAGAATCTTTGGGTACCTAAAGTTGAGTATTTTCAGCGTCCATGTTTACCCAAACCATGATTAATCGAATCGCTACCCCATTCGCTATCAGTGGATTCATCTTATCCATTCTTACCAATACCGCCACCGCCGCCACGACGCTAGACAATAATGATAGCGTTAGGGGGTTTATCCAAACCAACTCTTCCAGCTTCCGCTATCGCAACGACTTGATCCCCAACGCCCCGATGGAAACCGCTGCTGGTGAAGAATACCGATTTAATGCCCAACAAGGAGATACCGTTCGCATCAATGTTAAGCCCGAAGACAGCAGTAGTCTCTCACCCATTTTAGTTCTGAGTTCTTCACAAACAGGAAACCAAGTCCTCTACAATGACAAAACCAATCTTTTGGTTTATCAAGTACCCATGAGTGGCGAATATAAACTTCTGGTATTAGGTCGAAATAACACCCGAGGCAGATATACGGTGTCCATTTCAGGAATTACACCTGGACTTATTGCCGACAATCCCTCAAATCAAACTCCAGATGAACGGAAACAATTATTACAAAATGATTTTGGATTGAGAGTCTTGGAAAACTGTCCATCGGCGACGGGTTCGTTAGTGGTTGTGTCGTTTCCGGAATCGGATCAAACCTATACCTATTGCGCCAATCCTAACCGTTTCCTCCAAGCTGGACAGTATACCTACGACGCAAGTACGGAAACCTTAAAGCCGGGACGCCCGGGAACTCAAACCGCCTCAAATCAAACGACCGATCCCCGCCAAGAAAAATTGGAAGACGAGTATGGATTAAATGTACTAAATACCTGTCCTCCAGCAACCAATTCTTTAGTCGTTATCTCCTATCCCGAAGATGGACAAACCTATCGCTATTGTGCCGATCCTAACCGGGTTTTTCCGGCAGGTAACTATACTTACAATGCCAGTACTCAGAGTTTAAACCCTGTTAAAAAACCAGAAGCTTGTACCGTACAAGTCGGGGGTATTTGTATTGTTCGGTAACGGATAGCAAAAACTGTTCTTGTTTCTAGTGCAAGAAGGCAGAAATAACGCCAGCAGCTAATATCTTCCCCAGCTTCCAGACGTAGCATGCTACGTCTCTACATGCTTCCTCAGCTTCCCCGGCTTCCAGACGTAGCATGCTACGTCTCTACATGACTCTCCCAGATTCCCTATTCCCGGTTTCCTAAGATTTCATCAGAATCGCCAATGGGTTGAACTGAACCTGCGATCGGTTCTTTTTTGAGTTCCTCCAAATCTATGGCTCTTAATAAATAACGCCAAGCCAGAGGAAATTCATAGATTTGGACTAAATCGACTGAGATATCGTACCAAAGACGATTATCTCGATAAAATTCTATCCGATCCATCACCCAAGCCGTTGCTATCTTAGTTTCTAAACGCTGAGGATCAAGCCGTTCAATCACGCCTTGATGCCAAATGATTTTAGATGAATCTGTCGGATCATTAGTTGCACAATAAAGGGTGAATTGCCAACTATACTGTTTATTAACGTCTAGGGGATTGGCTGTCGTTGGTAGGCTAATCCTGACAAATCCTGGTGTTTCCGGAAGCTGGAAATTAACCTGATAGGTTCGATTTCCTTGCTGTAAATCTTCTAGAAAGAAAGCTCCTCGATTAATCATGTTACTCTGATAGGGAATATAAAACCAAAATGTGGGATATTCTTTTAAGGTAAAGCCGGAAAACTTGACGCCGGAGTCGGTAATGGGTAATAACGGTGTAAACGGTTGTTCAGTCTGTTCACAAGGTCCACGAGTTCCGGCAGGTTTGCGATCATCATTCGGTCTATCCCGAACGGGTGGATCTTGTTTAATATTTGCTATTTTTTGAATAGGATGTGCTTGAACCAGTGGTCGATGAATTGTCAATTCAAGAACTGTTATCGCCAAGATTAAAGCAAGTTTGCGTGCAATCATAGGTTTAAGGGGTTTAATCGGATCGCGGCGTTTTAAATGCCTGGTAAGCCACCAGACTTCCACTTGTCGCGAATACAGCTAGCGTTGCTGGAACCATGGGTAATATATTGCCAGTTTGAATGAAAATAAACCAGCTAATACCATTAATCATTATCATAGAGACTCCCACTGCTAATACCAGGCGTAATAGAGAATCCCGATAGTACCATGCGATCGCACCTCCAATAACTGACCCAATCCAAACACAGACGAGCTCCCCCCATAGAGGCAAAAACGCCAGCAAGGGGCGTTCTCCCACAGCCGCATTAATAATCTGACTAACCATCTGACTATGCAGGAATAGCCCCCGCATTTCATGATTACCCGGTGTTCGGAATTCATCTTTAATTGTCGGATCGGTAATGCCAATTAAAATTATTTTATCCTGCAAAAAATCCGGATTCACGCGATTGGCAAAAATATCACTCAGCGTTACTCGTTCTACCATGGTTTTTGGCAATTCTGGGGAACGATAATTAAGTAAGACTTGAAACCCTTCTAATCCGATACCACGCTGGTAAAATCCGGGGTTGGCATTTAAATTTGTTAACGTCACTGAACCCAATTTCCACCGATCTTCGGAAATAAATTCAGGTGAGATTCCCTCGGCTTGCAGATAGTGTAGGGCTAATTGAAAACTCAGGGAATAGAAGGTGGAACAAGAGGATACGGCTGGCGGTTTCATGGCGATGAGATGACGCCGAACAATCCCATCTGGATCAACAACAATATCAGCAAATCCTAAGCGTTCCTTGGGGACTTCAGGGGGCGCAGCAACGCCTTCGGGGATTTGGGGAGAGGGGATAACACAGATGGGAATCACGCGATCGCTCTTTTGCAGATATTTTACCAATTCATCCCGCCCTTCCCCCTCGGGGCGATCGCGAAAGATATCTAAGCCGATGGCGCGGGGTTGATAGGTTTGGAGTTTTTGCAATAGTTTCAACAAGGTGCGATCGTGTAGCGGATATTCACCCCCTAAATTGTTGATATCTTTAGCCGTTACCTCAACCATCAATAACCGAGGATCAAGGGATGGCGGGGGACGCATTTCCAAGAGTTGGTCAAAGGCTTGCTGTTCAGTCGATTGTAACCAACCTAGCGATCGCACTCCCATGACTAAACTGGTAACCATGACACTCGCACCCAGTACCAATTGCCAACCTCGCCGTTTCCGCTGAACGGGTTTGGCGGTAGTGTCGTTAATCCAGTCGTTCCAGGTTGGCGGAACTTGGGTAGGATTCTGGACAATTACGGGTAACCAACTCGCACAAGGGAATTGACTCTCTAATCCCTGCAATCTTTCTCTGGCGTCTCTGACAGCTAAATAGAAGGGTTGACCTTGAGCAAAGGCAGTGAGAAAATACTTCAAGAACTCTTGCGCCACGCGATCGGGAACTAATTCCCGCATGACAATCATTTGTGGAATCTGGATATCATCTAGTTGTCGGGCTAAACCTAAGCCATCGCATGAGTTGAAAATAGCCAGTTTTAATCCTCGTTCTACGGCTTTTCTTAGCGCATACCAGAGTTCATTAATCGTTAAACTATCGGTTTGATTAATATAAATCCGCCCGGTTTCCCCTTCGGTTTCACTATGTCCGGCAAAAAAAATGATGTCCCAATGGTTTTCCCAAAGTTGGTCATTAATCTCTCGGCGGCTTTTTTCGACTAAAAATTTAATATCTGTATGGGGTAAACTTTCAAGTAATTTGCGATCGCTTTCAATATCAATTCCCTGGCTATGACCAAGAATGGCTAAAATTTTTACTTTAGACGTGCGGTGATTTGAGGTGAATTGGGGAGGACGTTCAAACTGAGGATCAGTTAACGCCAGTTCCGCTTTCGGATAATGGTCAAAAAAATCCCACAAATGCCAAGGAAGTTTTTGTAAGTGCGGATCACTGGTGGATACTAGGAAGCGAATCGTATCCTGAGGACTAAGGGCTTCCCGTAACCGTCGATCCAGGGGGCGAAACCCTTCCCCATCTAACCAGGTTCGCAAGCGATCGCCTAATTCATTGGCGGAGTCTTGACAGTCTCTCAGGCGCTGGCTTACTGAACCATCATAGATAATTTTTTTCGGTTTAATTCGATAGGGGGCGCTAATGCACCGATACTTATGCTGCCAATGAGACTGGATGCGATCGGCAAATTCAGGCGCTGCATTTAATACCCCTTTGAGTTCAATATCTGGGGGGGATTCATCCCAACCAATGGCTAATGTGACCCGAAATCCATGGCTTTGAAAATCACCATCAAGTTTCAAAATTACTAATTTTTTGTGGGTGGTGTCATTTGTCATTTTTCAGGGAACAGGGAATAGGGAACAGGTACTAACGATGAATATAGCTATTTTGTAAAACTTAAAACTGGGGCGGGTTTAGTGTCAGGTTTAGTGTCATCAGGGTTAGGTAAGAAATGATAGTAGTCGAAGGGTCTATTCAAATGATAAAGGTTTCCGTCATGCTGATATCAGCTAACGATACCCTAACTTTGAAGCATTCTCCGGGTTCTCCACTAAACTGTAATTGAATTTGCTTTGTGCTTCTGGCTTCAGCTTGCATTACGCTTTCTCCCCTGTCATCCAGAATCATCAGTCGCAAATTTTTAGGCAGATAGGTTTGACCGTTAGTTGGATAGATTTCAACCGAAATATCCAGTTCTGATCCGGAGTTTGGTATCAAATTTATGACTAATATGACTTGTTCATCATCATATCGTCGTCCTAATGTCAGCCGCTTCCCGCGTGTGATTTTTAGATCGGATGGTTCGGATAAGTGGGTGGCTATTTGCGTATACGTTCTAAAATTAAAAGCGAGTTCTGTTGGCGAAGAGTCGAATAATGTTTCGACAGTCTGCCAACCGGCATCAAAAATATTTTGTAGCCATTGACTAAGTTGTATCGGTTGTTGAGATGGGTTAAGATGGTCTAATAAATGTTCCAGTGATATAAGTTGACTTAGGGGGACTTCCTCGGTTTTAACGCTGGGTAAAAATCCCAGTAACTTGGCTTCAGTTAAGGCTTGATTGAATTCAACTGCTACATAACCAATCCGGTCAGACCAAACTTCTGCGGGGATATGACAGCTAGCGGCGTTGGGTAAGACGGGACGGCATTCCAATTTGCCAAGATCTTTAATCAATAAGTCGGCTGTATTAGTCAGGGTTTGCATGATTGGATTCCAACTATCACTCGCCTGCCAGTTTGTCGGAATTTCTAGGCATTGTAGAGAGGTCTTGACCGCATAAACGGCTAACGTATTTAGGTAAACTTGTTTTGCCTTTTGGGGGCAATGCTTTTGGTGAAACTGTTGAGCGATTTGATGGGCTTCTAACGTCAGGGGTACGGTCAGCATTAAGGGTTCATTCGTGGTGTGGAACATTGTATTCTGTGCCTCAGTGATTATGATGATAAGTATTCTCTTAACTTGGGGCTAAATTTAGTTAAACAACGCTGGTAGAAACTGCTTAAGGTTGAAATATTAATTCCTAGTTCTTCAGAAATTTCTTTCCAGGAATAACCGGATAAAAGTTTCAAAGCTAAAAATTGGAAGTTGGCGGCAGGTTGATTTGACGTATAGGTTTGATTAAAGAGTCCTTCGGGGTCAGTTTCTAGATAGTGAATGATTTCTTGCGATAGGGAAGGTGTCAACTGGGGATTTATTTCGGCTGAATTGTTTTTCTCTAAGTCATCCAAGGTTAAACGTTTGACTCGTTTGGCATCGATTCCTTTATGCACGGTTGGCATAATGGAACGACTAGCTTCCATGAAGAATCGCTGCTTGAGTAGAAAGTTTACCCATTGTAAAACTTCAAAATTGGGGTTATAGTCATCAATCCTTTCGCAAATATAACAAAATAAACGTTGCTTGGCTTCATCATAAATATCCTCATAAAATCCGTGGAATTGTCCGGGATAGGGACGAGTCAGTTTACAGGACTGCTGAATAGCACCTAATAGCTTGGCTAAAGCTTGCTGTCGTTGTTTACTGCGGGGAGGATGCTGCTGTGCGTCCTGTGCCAGTTGCTTTAACTGTTGGTCTATGGCATTCATAGATAACGATAGGGTTCGTACATCAGTTACCTGAGATTGCGTTGATACACCGATTTCACTCTGTTCATAGAGGTCTCACGAACTCAGGGGCGATTTTATGCAAGGTGGAACAAATCTTTACAAAAGTTTAACAAAAGCGGAAGGGAGAGTAGCGGCTAAGGAGCTGAGGGAGCTGGGGAAGCTGGGGGAAATTGTGTAGGGGCGGGTTTCACTACTATCTTTTCGGTTGCACCCATAAGTAACTCGCACCATCTCAAGGGTAGCGAGTATGACCAATGACCAATGACCAATGACCAATGACCAATGACCAATCGCTTATGTAAAGATTTGTAACAAAAATCCGACTTTTGCATAAAATGCACCGGCTGAACTTGAGAACCTAATGAAAGGTAAGATGGGGGCTAGAATCATGTTGATTCGTGAGATTGTTCAACAGGCACTAACGACACGCTATCTCACCAGCGAAGCCGAAGACCAACTGCGACGCTTACTCAGAAGTAAATACGACTCACAAGACCTCCGGGCATTCATGCAGTTACAAAATGCTGTAATGGAGGGTCAGGTGCAACAAGAGTCCCGCCCTTTTTTCGATAACTTCTTGATTTTCAGGGATGATAATACGGTAATTGTTGATTTGGCAGGAGTTTCAAAATCCAGGTAAATTGACCATTAATATACCCTTAAATGGCTATAGTTCCAGTTCCATTATTTCGGATTTATTGAATAGTTCTCGTAATTTTATTACCCTCACGGATGTAGAAGTGTATAGTGAGAATCAGCCGTGTTTTAACCCATTTAGTGTCAATAGATTAATTTATGAAACCGCTGATCATGCCGAATACTAGCCAAATCAGAGTCATTTTCGGCTAACTCTCGGTATTGATCAGGATTTAGATTGAGGGTTTTTTGCAGATTTTCGATAGCTAGGTCAACATTACCCTGCAAAGCATAACAGCAAGCTTTGTTATAAAAAGCATTAGCATTGTCGGGTTGAAACTCTATCGTTTTGTCGAAACTAGCCAAGGCTTCTGGGTAGTCTCCCAATTGTAAAAGCGCATACCCTCGATTATACCAAGCCTCATATTTGTCGGGCTTAATTTTCAGGGCTTCGTTGTAACTCGCTACGGCATCTTGAAAGTATCTTAAGTTCACAAGGGCATTGCCCCGATAATACCAAGAACTGGGTTGTTGATACTTAAGTTTCAGCGCTTCATTATAACTCGCCACGGCTTCTGGAAAACGGTCAAGGCGATACAGCGCCCCTCCTCGGTTATTCCAAGCTTCGTAAGCATCGGGTTTAATTTTTAGGGCTTCGTCATAGCTAGCGATGGCTTCTTGGAACTGTTGTAAGTGTACCCAAGCATGTCCTTGATTGTACCAAGCTTCGTATTTATCCGGCTTAATTTTTAGGGCTTCTTTATAGCTAGCGATGGCTTCGATAAAGCGTTGTAAGCTAAACAGAACATTTCCTTGGTTGTACCAACCTTGATGCAGGTCTTGTTTAAGATTTAGAGCCTGATCATAGCTAACCTTTGCCGCTTCATATTGTTTTAAATTCACCAGCGCATTGCCCCGATTATACCAGGCGGGATAAAAGTCGGGTTGTAATGTTACAGCCTTGTCATAGCTGGCGATCGCCTCTTGATGACGTCCCGCCTTATCCAGGGCGATTCCCCGGTTATACCACAGTTGATATAAGTCGGGTTCACGTTCTAAAACTTGGTCAACTGTCGCGATCGCTTCTTCAAACTGTCCAGACTGGATCAGTACAATACCCAAGTTATACCACGCTTCATGGGTGGTGACTTCCAAAGGACGGTTGTAGCTAACGTTTGCGGCTTGAGGGTTTTCTAGAAGGAGAGTACTCATCGATGTTTTTTGGCTATGAGAGGCTTTTAACCTGGGTTCACAGGTGGCTGCGTTGAGGGGGAACGTTCTCACGATTCTCGATCTCGATTGAGTGCAATACATAAAGGAGTCGGGAAAGAATCAGGGTTTAGGGTTTAGGGTTAGCAATCAGAAGCGCGATCGTTCATGGCTTAGGGTTGTCTCCTCACTTGTTTAATCAACGCCTTTACTTGCCTATTCTTCCCCAACTCCCCCAAATCCGGATCAGTTTTGGAATCTGGATCGTTTTCCTTGAGCTTTTAATTGCTTCAGTACTTGTTTAACTCGCTTGTCTTCCCACTTGCACCCACGAACAGGATTACTTCTCGTGTGAGACAGTATCTTAATCAAGACATCAATGTCTACTTCATAATATTCATTATTGTCCTGATATCGAGCCAGAAGCTTATTTAGCTTTTCTGTGTCTTCCCTGACATCTGACGCTTTATAAAGCGGTGCGGCTGGAAAAATATGAGAGCCAGGGGCGAAGGCATCAATTTCGGCTGGATTCAAAACGTTAGAACGAGTAGGCTTTAGTTTGCGACCCACCCAAACGGGTTTAATCTTAATATTCTTGGGATCATCTCCAATTGCCTGACGTATTCCCTCATCAGCTTCATGAATTGCTCGGAAGTCTTTTAGAATATGCTCAGGCAAGAAAAGACGAGTCACATTTTTAAGTTCTTGGCGATAACCATACATCCGTGCGTGCTGATAATACTGAAAATTCAGGATACTGACTCTGTAATTTATCTAGGGCTGACGTTTCCTGACGGCTAAACGTGAAAGACCATGCCGACTTCGGTTTTTTGGAAACCTTGAACAGAATAGCGGACTTACTCTTTTTATTTTCTACTAAATATATCGATGGATGTATAAAAGAGGAATGAGTAATTGTGAGCGGCTGCCCAGAATTCAGTAACCGCAAAAAGGCAGCGCCATAAAGGAATTCTTGATCGCTAATCATTGATTGTTCAGATGAGTGATCATTCTGACGTGCTTATCACTTCCCCTTCCCACCTCCAATCATCTTCTGAAACCGCTTATTTTTCCGCAACCGTTCCAAATCCGGGTCAGTTTTCGCCACGGGCAGATATTTCTGTGGATTCACCTTAATCGCCTGTTCAATATAATTCACCGCTAACGTCACCTTACCCTGGGCGGCATAACAATACCCCTTGTTATAAATCGCGTTAACATGATCAGGATTCACTTCTAAAGCCTTGTCAAAACTTGCCATCGCCTCCCGATAGCGTCCCATCTTGACTAAAGCATAGCCGCGATTGTCCCACGCTTCATAATTTTCAGGCATACAGTCTAACGCCCGATCATAACTGGCGACAGCTTCTCGATAGCGTCCCAATCGCCGCATGATCAGTCCCCGATTATTCCAGCAATGGGTTTCGTTGGGGTCGAATTCTAAGGCTTTTTCGTAACAGAGTAATGCCTCTTTTTCACGACCCAGTTTGGAAATGACGATTCCTTTATTAACCCAACTCCCGATATGATCCGGTTTAAGTTCTAGGGCTTTGTTAAAAGACGCGATCGCATCGTCTCGTTTCTGGAGTTGCATCAACAAACAGCCTTGGTTGTACCAGATTTCTGGGTGATTAGGACTAATTTGCAAGGCTTTGTCGAAACTATTGAGGGCGGCTTTGTAGCGTCCGAGATTGGTTAAGACGTTACCGCGATTACTCCAGGCTTTATCGTAATTGGGATTACAGGCGATCGCTTGATCGAAACTGGCGAGGGCTTCTTTGTTGCGTCCCAGAATCATTAGGGAAGTTCCGCGAGAGTTCCACGCTTCGGGATGGGTGGGTTCTCGTTCGATCACTTGATCAAAACTCGCGATCGCGGCTTCATGCTTTCCCCAATCTGACAAAACTATGCCTCGATTCAGCCATATACTCGCATCCTGGGGATTTAACACCCCCGCTTGGTCAAAACTCGCGATCGCCTCTTCATATCGCTGTAGATGTCCCTGGGCGAGTCCCAGCCCCGTCCAAGCCTCCCCATTTTCAGGGGTAAGCTTTACCGCATCCTGGAAAAGGGCGACGGCGGCGTCAAAATCTCCCCCCTGCAAACAGCGCATTCCTTGTTGAATGATGAATTTAACCGCTTTGGGATCAGTCATAGAAGTAACCTGGGTGATAAGCTGTTCGGCATTTAAACCTTAATGTCAGTTCTTAGGGAAACGAGCTAAGCTAACCATTTCGCGGTATCGCGTAGGTTCTTAGTCGCCCCGACGCAAGCCTCAATGGTCACAGTCGATCTCCCTCTATCTTTGCAAATCTTTACAATTTTGTATTATTTTATACCTATTCGTTAAGATAGATATACGTTTATAATAATTCTAAAAATCTGAGTCAGAGTAGTGGCAACGCCCCCAAAGGGGTTGAGTCTTCTACGCCCTAGAGCGCCGGTCAATTATTATGAGAAACCGGGTTTCTCGTGAAGATGACAACTTTCATATCAAGCTTTCACCCAAATAAACCTGGTTTCTTGACCGATGTCCTAGCCAATGCCGTTAGAAATTTAAAGGAATTGTTTATGGCAAATAGCGCCACTAGTCAAAGAAAAGCTAATAGTAAAACTAATAGCAGTACCCCTAAAAAAAGCGAGGAAACAAGCATGGCAAAAGATAAGGAAACGCAATCAACAAAGCTAGCTATTCAAAAGCAACAAGCCGGGGGAGTTTCTCTGGTTGAACCTTCAATCCCTCTACCGGGAAATCGTCCCATAGCCACCAGTTCGCTAAAAGTGAGTGATCAAGGTTCAATAAGGGGGATGCGTCCGGTGGATACCAGCGATTTACAAATTGTTGGTACGCTTTCATCCATGGGTGATCGCCCGATTACAGCAAGTAAGATGCAAATCAGAGATGTCATGGTTGTGTCTGGAAATCGTCCGATTTCTGTGAGTACCCTGCATCTTGAGAACACAGAAATGATTCTGGGAAACCGTCCCATCGCTTCCAATGTCATGGAAGAAGTTGATGAAATGATGGGTTATCTGGATTAACTGTTAGTGAAAATCTATCGTCCAGCTTTTAGATACGTTGCGTGCAACGTATCTAAATTTTTTTTTGTCACCCTCTCGCCAAACGTCCGAGACAGTTTTTTCCATAACTGACTGCCATATCTTTCAGATAAGCGCGACAGTAAGCAAGAAATAGATTTAGGAGGAATTAGATATTGCGGAGTTTATGGAACCTGTTGACGAAGTGGGAGTAGACTATTATGATATTCTTGATTACGATGACGTTGTGACTATTGGTATTGGTGATGTGGCGGGACATGGGTTAGAAAGTGGTGTGTTCATGCTGATGGCACAAACGGCAATTAAGTAGGTAGGGACAATTGAAGTTAACGGTAGGGCTGGTCATACTCGCTTCCCTTGAGAAGCAAACTACGTTTTATGTAAGGGTTTGAGGCGTATTTAAAAAACTTAATTTAGTTAAGTTTATTTCCACCAACCCAACCCTTATAACATTATTAGACAAATTATGAAAAAAATAATAACTTTTGATTGGACATAATGGCTATGCATAAGATATTTGGAGAATTTCAAGAAAATTTACCTAATGAACAAGAGTTTTTAATTCTTGGCTTCTCACCGAGTTCCATACCCATTCAGCAACGCTGGCGCAACAATGGTTTGTCGGCTGACTTTGTTGCTGATTACTTGACTACCTTTTTTCCCGCTATTTACGAAGCTCAAGACCCTGAGGGAAAGCGAGTTGAAATAAAAGGAGCAGTGAGTTATATCGCTAATGAATTACTGGAAAATGCGATGAAGTTTAATGATAATAATTCATCCTATCCAATTAAATTTGGGTTGCATATTTTAGATATTGCGACCCAAATAACTTTAGTTTTATTGGCAACTAATAGTGTTTCTAAAGAATCTATTAATAAGTTCCAATCTTTCATTCAAGAATTACTCGAATCCGATCTAGATGAACTCTATATCCGCCAGTTAGAAAAAAGTGCTGAAGATGAAACCGGGGGAGCTTCTGGACTGGGGTTATTAACCATGAAAAATGATTATTTTGCCAAGTTAGGTTGGAAATTTGAAACCGTTCAACAAGAACCCGATGTGGTTACGGTGACAACGATGGTGCAACTTAAGGTATAGACTCAAACCCTTAAAGAAGTATTATCAATGATTTGTAGTTTTAGGAGCTAAATTATTCATGGAAAAGCAAAACGTTCAGGGTGAAAATTACCAAGTAATCGGTGATCCAGAAACAGAAACTGTATATTTTGAAGGGTCACTGCGACTGGGTGGAATGAAGGAGTACGAACCGATCATTAAAATTCTCGATGAGATGATTCAGCAAGACCCTTCCTTGATTACGTTAAACCTGCGAGAGCTAGAATTTCTAAATAGTTCGGGAATTAGCATGTTGTCTAAATTTGTCCTGAATGTACGCAAAAAGAAGACTATCGGGATCGAAATTCAAGGCTCTGCAAAAATTCCTTGGCAAGGAAAATCGTTAAAGAATTTACAGCGATTAATGCCAGGATTAAAGTTGGAATTGGAATAATTATAGCCCCGATTTATAACATGCATTGGTGTTCTCGTAGAGGCGACCCGCCGTACCCAATTAACATCACCCAACCCTTAATAAGCTGGGGTCGCCCTGCACCGAGTATCGGGAATTATCTAACACCTTGTACAAATGTAGGGGCGACCCGCCGCATCCAATTAACATCACCCAACCTTTAACTTGCTCGGGTCGCCCTGCACCGAGTATCGGGAATTATCTAACACCTTGTACAAATGTAGAGGCGACCCGCCGTACCCAATTAACATCACCCAACCATTAATAAGCTGGGGTCGCCCTGCACCGAGTATCGGGAATTATCTAACACCCTGTACAAATGTAGGGGCGACCCGCCGTACCCAATTAACATCACCCGACCTTTAATAAGCTCGGGTCGCCCTGCACGGGGTATCGGGAATTATCTAACACCTTGTACAAATGTAGGGGCGACCCGCCGCATCCAATTAACATCACCCAACCCTTAATAAGCTCGGGTCGCCCTGCACCGAGTATCGGGAATTATCTAACACCTTGTACAAATGTAGAGGCGACCCGCCGCATCCAATTAACACCACCCAACCTTTAATTGGGGTATCGGGAATTATCTAACACCCTGTACAAATGTAGGGGCGACCCGCCGTACCCAATTAACATCACCCAACCTTTAATAGGCTCGGGTCGCCCTGCACCGAGTATCGGGAATTATCTAACACCTTGTACAAATGTAGGGGCGACCCGCCGCATCCAATTAATATCACCCAACCTTTAATAGGCTCGGGTCGCCCTGCACGGGGTATCGGGAATTATCTAACACCTTGTACAAATGTAGGGGCGACCCGCCGCATCCAATTAACACCACCCAACCTTTAATAAGCTCGGGTCGCCCTGCACCGAGTATCGGGAATTATCTAACACCGCATTTAGAAAAGGGCGAGTCGATACAAGTTAATTCTCACACTGCCTACTATGTGCAGCGACTCGCCCCTACAACCGCGATAATCCCAATAATCCCGATAATCCCGATAATCCCAATAATCCCAATAATCCCGACAAAGGTAACTAAACCCGCCCTTGTTGGACACCATTTTAAGGCTTAAAATCGTTGACCCAAACCAAACTGGACTCGGCTATCTCCTTGGTCATTAAATCCTAAATCGGCGCGAATGATACCCACAGGGGAATTGACGCGCAATCCCGCACCGTAACCGAACCCACTTCCCGGTTTACCCCGCACCACACCCGGTTCTCCTGGTACGGTTTCACTCGAACCCAAATCCGATGCAAAGTCAGCAAAAACAACCGCGCCTACTGGATTGAAGATGGGAATCCGATACTCCGCCGACGCTAACACATAACTGCGCCCTGTTCCGACATCCCCTGTACCGTAACCTCGCACCGAATTTTGACCGCCGAGGTTAAAGGCGTTGTAGGGGGGTAAATCACCAATCGTGGTTCCTCCCTGAACGTTAAATGCCAAGACTTCTTGACTATTGCCATTAAAGACATCAACGGGAACGTACTGAGAGTAGTTTGCCTCCAGCCGATTCATCAAAATACTACCATTACCAATGGGTACAGACTGTTCCGTACTCAGACGCATCACAGAACCTTGGGTGGGATTGACAGGATTGTCTCGTTTATCCCGCGTCACTCCGGCGGAGACGGTAACTAAATCATCAATTCCGTTATCACTGAAGGAGAGACGATTCCCGAATTCATCAACCGCATTCACTTCGCCGTCACTATCGCGGATACTGGTGCGGGTATAGTTGACGCCTACCGACGCATCCCATTCCTGATTCACGGGTTTGGATAAGCTGACACCACCGCCAAACTGTCCTTCACGGGGATCATCCCCATTCGCGAGATCAACATCACCATCGAATGTTTGGGATACACTACGACGCCGAAACGTATTCACGTTATATCCCGGTTGTTCTGGATTACTGGCACGATACGGTCTACCATAGTTGCCATCAAACTGGAAGTCGCGACGGCTAAACTGTATATTCAATCCCAGTTTCTGGTTCACACCACCAAGATTAAAGTCGTTATAGCTAAGAGTGCCAAAAACACCGCTATCATTGCTATATCCTGCGCCAGCATTTACCCCACGAGCTGATTTTTCAATCAGGTTATAAATAACATCGACATTTCTCGCATCACCATTGAGGGAAATGTCCACCGTCTCAAATAATCCCAATTGGTAAAGCTGTTGCAAGTCTTGGCGGACAACCTCTACATTAAAGACTTGACCGGGTTGTAGGTTCAATTCGCGATCAATGAAATCCTCGCGAGTTCGTCCGTCTGTGGGTTCGCCTTCTTCATCGAGGAAGCGGAAATTAACATCACTGACGACGCCTTCGGCTACTTCAACTGCAATTACCCCATCGGGTGTCGATCGCACGTCTAAAACCTGTGCCAAGATATACCCATTGTCTTCATACCATTGTTCTAACTGTTGTAAGCCTTGACGTAGGGTAGCTGGACTAACGGGTTGACCCAATTGAGAATTGAAAATAGAATCAGCTATGTCTGGGGTAAGAATCTGGTTACCGGAAAGTTCTAGCGATCGCGCGATAACGGGTTCAACCTGATAAACTACCTCCCAGCCAGTGGAGTTAGCGGTTGGCGTGACACTGGCGTTGGCAAATAACCCTGTATCTAAAATCCCTTGAATATCCTGATCCAATTGACTTTGACTCGTTTGACCCCCTGGACGAGTTCTAATCGTTTTTAAGACAAGCTGCTGCAATTCTTCCGACACACCAACGACTTGCACGTCTGTAGCGAGAACAACTAAATCGTTATACCGTTGAGATTGATTTAGGGTGGGAACAGATTGGGCAAATTCTGGGGTTGGCGTCGCTTCTGGAGAGGCGACAGTTCTAGGGGATGGCGTGGCTGAGGTGGCTTCTGTGGGGACAACATAGTTTCTGGTTTCCGATGGTGGGTTAGTTGTCGGGGAATCTGGAGTCGCGATCGCTGGCTGAGTTAACTCGCTACCCACCAGCACAGCCAAAGTGGAAAAAGCAACATATCTATATAGCATAAAATTAGCCTCAATCGTCCGTTCGTTAGTGAAAATTGTCTTACGTTTGGTTAACCTGACCGAGGCTAAACCTGTGGAGTTCCAACCGATGTGCCACCTTTCTATCTGACACAATCTGTGTAGGGGCGGGTTTCACTATTATCGTTTTTTACCTCACCCAGATATGAATAAACCCGCCCCGACTAAGTTGAGAGAGGTTGATCAAACATGAAAATCTAACCTCTAAAATTATCTGACCTAAAAGCGATGTATCATATCAAATTCAGGTCAAACGTTATCGCAAAAGTATGCAACAGGTTGATTGGTTGATAGTTCTGCTCTACCTGATTGGCTCAATGGGCTTAGGGCTGTATCTATCTCGCAAAGCCTCAGGGAGTTTGGTGGATTTTTTCGTCTCCGGGCGATCGCTTCCTTGGTGGTTAGCGGGTACAAGTATGGCAGCGACGACGTTTTCTATTGATACACCCCTTTATATTGCTGGGGTTGTGGGTAATCGAGGCATTGCCGGAAACTGGGAATGGTGGAGTTTTGGCATCGCCCATTTGGTGATGATTTATATCTTTGCCCGATTGTGGCGACGTTCGGAAATTGTCACCGACGCGGAATTGACTGAACTGCGTTATGGCGGAAGAACAGCCGCAATTTTACGGGGAACCAAAGCATTTTTATTTGCCGTACCGATTAATTGTATTGCTATTGGCTACGCTATGCTTGCCATGATTAAAGTGGTGGATGCCTTGGAACTTTGGCAGAGTTTGGGGATTGAACCGGGGGAAAATCTGAAAATTTTGAGTGTGGTTGGTGTTAGCATTTTGGTTTTAATTTACTCAGGTTTTGCGGGGCTTTGGGGTGTGGTAACAACCGATTTTTTCCAGTTCTTTTTAGCACTATTTGGGGCAATTGTTGTCGCGATCGCAGCGGTGAGTCATGTCGGTGGAATTCATGTCCTTGTGCCAGAAGTACAGCGGATCACTGAACAAGATATTTTATCCTTTTTCCCCATAACTGATAATTTCCGCTGGAGTGAAACGGCGGGAATTACCGCGAGTACCTTTTTTGCCTATATCTTTCTCCAGTGGTGGACATTTCGTCGTAGTGATGGCGGCGGGGAATTCGTGCAGCGTCTAGCGGCGTCTAAGGATGAAGCGGAGGCAGAAAAAGCCGCTTGGTTATTTAATATTCTCCATTATATAATCAGAACTTGGCCCTGGATACTCGTGGCGCTGGTGGCGATTGTCGTCTATCCCGATTTATCCGACCGAGAATTGGGTTATCCGAAACTGATGCTAGATTTCCTTCCCCCGGTGATGTTGGGGTTAGTGGTTACGTCTCTACTGGCTGCGTTTATGAGTACGGTATCTACATCGATTAACTGGGGCGCATCTTATTTAACCAATGATCTGTATCAGCGCTTTATCAGACCGAATGCTCAACAGTCAGAGTTGGTATTAGCGGGGCGGATTGCTTCAGTGGTGGTGACGGCATTAGGGGCGATAGCGGCGTTCTTTTCTCAGGATGTGGCAACCGTATTTCGGTTAGTGATTGCCATTGGCACTGGTCCTGGCTTAGTCTTAATCTTACGCTGGTTTTGGTGGCGAATTAACGCCATAGCTGAACTGACGGCAATGGTGGGTGGGTTTATTGTTGGGTTAACCACCAGTATCGTCCCGATTATTCAGATTGAGGAGTTTGGTTTGCGTCTATTGGTGACGACAGTTATTACCAGTGTGTTATGGATTACAGCCATGTTAGTGACGCCGCCAGAATCGGAGGCAACTCTAGATGAATTTTATCGTCGGGTGCTTCCAGCCGGTCCCGGTTGGCAACGTCAACAGGAAAGTACGGGTTTATTACCGATTCAAAGCCTGGGACAGGATATTAAACAGGTATTTGCCGCCATTTTATTGTTGTTTGGTACGATGTTTGCGATCGGAGGATTTCTGCTGCTACAACCCCTGACGGGTTGGGTATCCCTGATCATCGCTGTGGGTGGGGCAATGTTGCTGCGTCAGCTTAATCGGAAAAAAGCTGACCGGATACCTAGACCGGGATTAGAGGATCAAGACGATAATTCCAAGTAGTTATAAGATAGATAACAATGGCGTTACAAATCTTTATCCAATTGGATACCTATGTCTATTTTCCGTCAGTATATTGCCCCTTTTCTGATCGTCTTAGTTTTTGTCGTCGCGTTACTCGCCGTTAGCGCTCGTATCTTTTTGCCCAATGATATGGCAGCACCTGCACCTATTGAAGATGCCAATTCAGTAAGTATGAGGGAATTGGGGATGTTTTGAGTATTGAGTGTGTAGGGGCGGGTTTAGGGACTTCGCGCAAGCTGTTCATGATAACTGTTGTTCAAAACCCGCCCTGACTCGTGTGGAATTTTGAGTTTTAACCCTTCGCTTCGCACCGCTATCAGGGAAAATGTATCATTGCTTCCAGACGCGCCATGGCACGTCTCTACATTGCTTCAAGAGCACCCTACCCTCCCACAAGACTTATTCAGCAGCCCCTAATTCCTTGTCCCCCTCTGCTCGCCATCGTTCCACCTTACCTTTCACCTGAAAAAGGGCGGGTTTAGTTCAGTTGAGGTTGTCTGCGAAACGTTATCGGTAAAACCCGCCCCTACAACCACACCCCTGCTCCCTTATTGCTTGCCTCAACTCCTCTTTATCAGATGCGTACATCATTAATCCCGGGCTATCAGCTACGAGTTGGCTCTCGACTAGAAAAGGCAACCTTGTTGAAGTTTCTCCAACTGAGTTATCAAGAGCTTTTCCCGCAACAGCAGGATTTTTCTCATTTAGAAGAAACAATACGGCGGTATTTTTGTCAAGACACACCGTTATGGTGGGTAGACTTAGCCAATCCTGAGGGTGACGCCGCACCATCAAATCAACCTGTCGCTGGTTTATGGCTGGGAAATGCCATTGATCAGGTGAGTGGCGATCGCCACGCCCATGTTTTTTTACTCTACGTGATGCCAGAGCATCGGCGTCGGGGTATTGGTTCGGCACTGATGTATCATGCTGAAAACTGGGCGAGAGTTCGGGGCGATCGCCAAATTGGGTTGCAAGTTTTTCAGACTAATCCATCTGCGGTGCGCCTTTACGATAAGTTAGGGTTCCAAACCCAGTCCCTTTGGATGGTGAAACCGCTGTCTGGATAAGAGTTCTGATTGTTGACGCTTCACTTTTTTCCAGGGCATACTTTTGAGTGCGAGAATGTTCAAATGGATAAGTTGACCAAGGAAAAATAACAAATAACAAAGGACATAGGACAAATAACCGCTGAATAAGATATTTTTTTAAGTATGTATGATAATAACGAGCTAAGATTAATCGAGGCGGCAGGTGAGCTAGACAGCCCTCTGGATGAAATCGAGCCAATTGATGATCACTCAGAAGAGAATCAACCCGATCCAGAAGAGATGCTGGCTCTGCTAACCGCCCCAGAAACGCCCCAACGGATGCTGGCGGCGCGGGCTTTTTGTGAACTTCAAGATGAACGGGCTATTCCTCATCTGATTCATCTGTTAAACGATGTCTGTCCGTTGGTACGGGTGAGTGCGGCTTATGCATTAGGACGCAATCCTGCTCCAACAGCCGTAGATCCTTTAATTGGACAACTAAACCGGGATTGGAATGGGTATGTGCGTAAAGGGGTGGTTTGGGCATTAGGCAATTGTCGCGATCGCAAAGCATTGCCCAGTTTGATTGATTCTTTATGTACAGATATCTCTGCTGTGCGTTTGTGGGCAGCAAGTTCCCTGGCACAAATGGCGAAGTTAGACTATGACGATATCATTGCCTGTATTCCGCCGTTAATCACCGCCTTAAAGCAAGATCCCATGGCAGCAGTACGCAGTAACTGTGCTTGGTCATTAGGACAGCTTTGTCGAGAACTACCCTCTAATGCTATCTATGCGGGTGCGGTTGACGGTTTAATTGAAGCCTTTGCCGAAGATGAAGATATGGGCGTGCAGGAAGATGCGAAAGCTGCCCTGTTGAGAGTGGGCGATCCCCGTGCCTTACAGATGATTGAGGAAATTGAGCTAGACGGATTGTTTTAGGGGATTTGTCATTGGTCATTTGTCATTCGTCATTCGTCATTTGTCATTTGTCATTTGTCATTCGTCCTTTGCTTCCCCATCTTCCCCATCTCCCCCATCTCCCTCTGCTCCCCCAGCTCCCAGACGCGCCATGGCACGTCTCTACATTGCTCCCCCAGCTCCCAAAAGATTTAAGAAACGGTGGGGATAAGTCCTCACCGTTTGTTTTAATGTAGGGGCGACCCGCCGCATCCAATTAACACCACCTAACCCTTAATTTGCTCGGGTCGCCCGCCGCCCAGTATCGGGAATTATCTAACACCGTGTACATTGGCATAATTATAGGCAACCTATTCACCAAACCCTTATTATGGAAGCATTTCAGTTAAGTGTGTTTCTTCTATCTATAACGGATGTGTAAAGCGGAACTTGTCTAACGATTTTATGTCTCCACAGACGAATGAAGACTATCTTGCCTTACTCAGGCAAGGGGTGGAGGTATGGAATGCGTGGAAAGCGCACCACCCGGATATCCGACCCAATCTCTGCTTTGCTACGGGCAAGGGCGTTGCCATCCAAGGGGCGAAACTCAGTGGCGTTGATTTGAGTCGGGCAAATCTAAGTCAGGCAGATTTGAGTAAAGCGGATCTGATTGGTGCAAACCTGAGTGAAGCATATTTGAGTGAGGCATATTTGAGTGAGGCGGATTTGATTGGTGCAAACCTCACGGCAGCCGATCTGAGAAATGCGGACTTAATTAGTGCCAATCTCATTGGTGCGAACCTGAATAACATCTATCTTAGTGGTGCTGATTTGACGAAAGCCAACCTCAGTGGTGCTGATTTAGTGGGGGCAAAACTGATTGGCGCTAAACTGAGTGGCACCAATCTGAGTGGGGCGAATCTGAGTGGGGCGAATCTCAGTGGTGCCCACCTTGTCGGTGCAAACCTGAGGGGGACGAATCTCAAGGGTGCTAATTGTAGTCAAGCCAATCTGCGGAGCGTCAATTTACAACGCTGCAAAGCCTTCAACACCGATTTTCACCAAGCCATATTTACCGCCACCTGTCTGGAAGACTGGCACATCAATAGCGGGACAAATTTAGCCGAGGTGATTTGTGAGTATGTTTACTTACAAACCGATCAACACGAACGCCGTCCCCATCAGGGAACGTTTGCCCCGGGAGAATTCACCAGGGTTTTTCAAGTTCCCTTAGAGACGGTTAATTTAATTTTCCGCAATGGTATTGATTGGCAAGCATTCTTTGCCGCCTTTCACGCCTGTCAAGCCCAGGATGGGAGTAACATCCTTACGATTCAATCCTTAGAAAATCGCCCTGATGGGGTATTAACCATCCGGATTGCCATTCCTATCGATGCCAATCGGTTGGAGGTTGAGCATTTCCTTAATCGCGAGTACGATGCCCAACTTGAGGTGATTGATCAAGACTATCGTTATCAGTTACAGGTGAAATATGAGCAAGTTGCTACCTATCGTCACCAGAGTGCCAATTTAACTGAGATTCTGCAACGGTTGGCGGAGAAAACCGTGAATCCCGGTCAAACGATTAATGTAGAGGCAAGACGGTTAGTTGAACCCCTCACGCCTTACCCGTCTAATCAGGGTGAGTCTGTGGAAAATTGCCCCTCTGGAAATTCTGCGATCGCACCCGCTTATACCCTAGAACAAAAGCAACAACTGACCGATACCGCGACCAAAATTCAAAAGTTACTCCAACAGCTTGATCAAACCTATCCCACAAATACGCCTCTGGAAAAACAACGGGTGGTGATCGAGGTGCTAGAGAGGATTGAGCAGAATCCGATATTGAAAGCTTCAGTCGTTGAAGGCTTAAAAGGCGTGCAGACTGAGGTATTAAAAGAATTGATTGATCATCCTTTAGTCAATGTACTGCTGGCAGCGTTAGAAGAGTATCAGAAAATAATGTAAACGCTATATTAGGCTTGCGATCGCATCCCTCCCCAAAAATCCGCAAACAGTGGCTCATATCGACTTTTACAGGGACTGGCATTTATGATCAATGCAGGATCACAAGCTGGTTTAAACAATGCCGCGATCGCTCCAAGTTCACTCTCACTCCGTTTCCCGCGTTAAATCGTCCCTTTTACGGAATGGCTTTCCCAGTCAGAAGCTTTTGGCTGAAGCCTTGAGTATCTCCCAATCCACCGTGAGCAACTTCCTCAACGGCAAACCCGTGGATTACATCAATTTCGTGGAACTTTGCGCTGCATTAGGACAGGAATGGCGGGATATCGCTGATTTAGAGACTCTATCTCCAGCTTCGGAGGTACGGGAAATTAGAGCTAAAGTGCTGATGAGTGGATACCCGCCTCATTTTAATCTGACAAGAACAATACAACAGGCAATTTGTCAAGCGGGTCATGACGTTTTTTTGGCGCAGCAAAATTCTGCCCTCGATAACTACTTAAAGCTATCCGATTACTTGCTGCTGCTATTATCCCAAACCACTGCCGTTAGCGAAATGGTACTAGAGCAAGTTCGGCTGGCTAAAGCATTACACCACATCACGCCCCAAAAACCCGCAATTTTGCCAATTTTAGTGGACGTTTGTCAGAATGGAAACGGCATCAGTACGCCCTTACCCTTCGATTTACTCGGCTATTTACAAGGTACTCAACCGTGGCACTGGCGTTGCCATGATGATCCAACAATTCTCGCCTCAGAAATTCTCCAGGTTCTAAGCCTTGGGCGCACCACGTTACCGACGGATCATCAATTGGCGATTTCTTGGAGTAAACTCACTCCCCAACAGCAAAATAGTACCTCTCTCTATCTGCCTCTCCCTGTTGCTGCACCGGAATTACCCGAAGGACAAGTTGATATTGACTCTACCTTTTACATTAATCGCCCGCCCATTGAATCGGTTTGTTATGAAACCATAACTCGACCGGGGGCATTAATCCGGATCAAAGCCCCCCGACAAATGGGTAAAACCTCTTTGATGGCGCGAATTCTGCATCATGCTGAACAACAAGGATCTCAAACCGTAGCCTTAAGTTTACAACTGGCAAATCAGCGGATATTGGCGAATTCCCATAGGTTCTTAGAATGGTTTTGTGCCAGTGTCAGTTTAGCCTTGGGGCAACTCGATCCCGATCAACTGGCAAAATATGCCCAGTTAGCGGATATGATTGGCAGCAATCAAAGCTGTAAAGCCTATTTTGAGCAGTATTTACTTCCCCATATTTCCACCTCATTGACATTAGGATTAGATGAAGTTGATCGAGTCTTTGCCTCTCCAGAAATTGCCGATGACTTTTTCGGGTTATTACGAGCATTGCATGAGGAGGCGAAACGGCGCGAGATTTGGCAGAAATTCCGGTTAGTGGTGGTACATTCTACGGAAGTATATGTTCCCTTGGATATGAATAAATCGCCCTTTAATGTAGGATTACCGATTGAATTGCCAGAGTTTAATCAGGAACAGGTAATGGAGTTAGCCAGACGCCATGGATTAGAATGGTCGATAGAAACGGTAGATTCTCTTGTCACCTTAGTCGGTGGACATCCTTATTTGGTGAGACTGGCACTTTATCATATTGCTCGTCAGAATATGACATTAGAACATATCTGGCAAACAGCGCCTACGGAAGCGGGAATTTATAGCGATCACTTGCGCCGCCATTTGTGGAATTTGCAAACCTATCCGGAATTATTGGACGCCATGAAAGCCGTAGTGATGGCATCTCAGCCAGTACGTTTACCCTCTCAACAGGCGTTTAAATTAAACAGTATGGGACTGGTAAAACTCTTTGGTAATGATTGCACGCCGAGGTGTAAATTGTATCAGCACTATTTTCGTGATCGCTTAGCTTAAATGTGGGGAACAGGTGATTATAATCGCCAACCTGACTTTTTATGGCATATAAATGTTGACTCTTGGCAACGCTTTTCGGGTATGGCGCGTGAGTGTGTAGGGGCGGGTTTCACTACTATCTTTTCGATTGCACCCAAATGCGACTAAACCCGCCCCTTTCCCAGGGTTTGTCGGAGGGTTCATATCGAAGATTGGAGGGCGCACGTCGGAGGGCGCACTGACACGCCCCGTGCGCCCTTGCTTCAGTATTAAGTTATGTAAACAAGTCTTACACTCTTACAAAGGACGAATGACGAATGACGATCACCACCGCCCGCCTTTAACTGTCCCTACCTACTTACCCAATAGGATAGTCTATACATTAGGTTAATCTGCGAGACTACCCTTTAAACCGTTGACTTCTAATCATACTTATGATGCATTACAGACGATTTGGACGCACTGAATTACAAATGCCAGTATTCTCCTGTGGCGGAATGCGCTATCAATTCAAATGGAAAGATATGCCCGCCTGGTTAATTCCTCAAGATAATCAACGTAACTTAGAAGCAACCATTCGTCGCTCGATTGAACTAGGCATTAATCATATTGAAACGGCGCGGGGTTATGGTACGTCAGAAATGCAATTAGGCAAAATTTTGCCAAAATTACCCCGTGAGCAATTAATTGTCCAGACAAAAATTAGTCCTAAATCAGATGCCAAAGAATTTCGGCGTCAGTTTGAGCAATCGTTGAAATTCCTCAACCTTGACTATGTTGATTTGCTGGGAGTTCATGGCATAAACACACCTCAATTACTCCAGGATAGCATTCGTCTTGGAGGCTGTATGGATGTAGCGCGTCAGTTACAAGCCCAAGGCAAAGTGCGGTTTATTGGCTTTTCTACCCACGGTGCTACCGACGTAATTATCAAAACCATTGAGACGGATCAGTTTGATTATGTAAATCTGCACTGGTACTATATCAATCAATTTAATTGGTCAGCAATTCAAGCCGCTACTCGTCATGATATGGGCGTTTTTATTATTAGTCCGTCGGATAAAGGGGGAATGCTATATAAACCGCCACAGCGATTAGTTGAACTTTGTAAACCCTTGAGTCCAATGGTATTTAATGACTTGTTTTGCCTGTCTCATCCCCAGGTGCATACCTTAAGTTTAGGTGCATCTCGCCCCAGGGATTTTGAGGAACACCTGAAGGCGGTTGAGTTATTGGATCAGGTTGATCAAATATTACCCCCGATTGTGGCACGATTAGAAGCCGCCGCGATCGCACGACTCGGTGAAGATTGGTTCAAAACCTGGCACGTCGGTTTACCCAGCCACGAGGAAACCCCTGGTGGTGTGAATATCCCCGTAATTTTGTGGCTGAGAAATTTAGCGATCGCCTATGATATGGTTGAATATGCTAAAATGCGTTACAACCTCTTAACCAATGCGGGACACTGGTTTCCGGGTGCCAAAGCCGATCAGATCAGAAAATTCAATCTCCAGGTATGTTTACACAACAGTCCCCACGCTGATACAATTCCTACTTTACTCGAAGATGCGGATCAGCGCTTAGGAGGTGCAACCGTTAAACGCTTATCCCAACAATAAACCGATAGCGATTCGACTTGAGTCGTAACGATTTTGGTGAGTTAAAAAAACCCTTAACTGGGAACAGAAGATTCCCTAACTCATTGAGAATTGCTACATCAATTTGTTTCGCCCCTCATTCACGCTTAACTGTTATCCCTATAACCTGTTCTCAAATCACCTTTCTGGTAGCATTTAGGTAAAGAGGAGCAGGTGGAAATTTGGAGGTGAAAAATGTGCGAGAACATATCTATCAAGAACCAGCCAGTCGTCAAGCCTTACAAACTGCCCTTATAGAAGATCGGTTTTGCTTATATTTTCAACCAATTTTCCCTCTCCTTCATAGAGACGAGGGTCATACTCACAAGGAAATTTTAATCCGAATGGTGGGAAAAGATGGTAGGATTATCCCACCTAATTATTTTCTTCCCTGTGCTGAAGAATCTGGGTTAATGCCATCCATTGATCGTTGGGTTCTGGAATCATTTTTCAATGGCATTTACCACCCGAGTAAATGTATGGGCTGTTGGGCAAGGGATTATTATTGTGGGTGTATTATTGCGTTTAACCTGTCTGGTTCCAGTGTCAATGATGACAGCTTTCTCGACTTTCTGGAAAATGCCGTGATGAATCATCCGGTTCCCCCCAGCAGTTTAGTCTTTGAGATTACTGAAACGGTAGCCTTAATCAACATAGATAAAACCCGGCAATTTATCCAGCGTTTACAAAACCTGGGTTGTCAGTTTGCTTTGGATGATTTTGGTACAGGTATGTCCAGTTTAGCCTATCTTAAGGAATTACCGTTAGATTTTGTCAAAATTGATGGTATGTTTGTGCGGGATGTGGTGCAGAATCCTATCTCTGAAGCGATTGTTTCTGCTATTGTACAAATGGCTAAGGCGAAGCAAATTAAGACGATTGCCGAATACGTGGAAAATGTGGCAATTCTGGAACGATTGCAGGCGTTAGGTGTGGATTATGCCCAAGGGTTTTACTTAGGTAAGCCTACCCCGATTCTCAAGCGAACGCCTATTTTCTAGATGAAGGTAGAAGGGCAGCTTCAGTTTTTTTATTAGGGGTCATTTGCCGGATATAATAGTATTAACGTTTCAGGAGCAGATTGGTGCTTAAGTCAGTGCTATTCAGCTTAGGGTAATATTCATGCAAAAACAAGCTCTAGCGATCGCATCTGTTTTATTATCTACCCTGTTGCCGATCGAGGCTTCGGCACAAAACTTTGAGGAGTTTTACATCTTTGGCGATAGTCTGTCAGACGTTGGCAACCGATTTGAACGATCTGAAGGTCTCTTCCCTCCTAGCCCTCCCTATTTTGAGGGACGTTTTACTAACGGTTTAGTCTGGGTGGAAGTTCTGGGATTGGAATTAGGACTTGATCACAATCGAGCTAATAACTTTGCCCTTGGTGGGGCAACCTCAGAGGACGTGCTAGAACAGGTTATTGAGTTTACCACCACAACCCAACCACTCGATGCTAATGGGCTTTATACCGTTTGGGGCGGTGCCAACGACTACATCGACGTAGTTCCAGGCACAAACCCAGCAGATATAGACACGACAACCACGGTCAACAACATATCCAATGCGGTGAAAACGCTGATTGCCAACGGCGCTGAAACGATTATCGTAGTCAACCTGCCAGATTTGGGAAGGACGCCTCTAGGATTAGCCTCTCCCCTTGCTGCCGACGCCTTCACCGCCGCCGTTAATCAATATAACCGCAACTTAAATGCCGCTTTGCAAACATTAGCTCAAAACCGTGAAGTTCAGATCGTACCGCTCGATGTCAATCCTCTGGTTAATGAAATTCTCGCCGAGCCAGCCAGATACGGCATAACTAACGTGACCGAACCTTGCTTAAATGAGGCAACCAATACGGTTTGTCCCAACCCCGACGAGTATTTTTTTTGGGATGACATTCATCCTACTGCTGCCGTTCATGAGTTGTTTGGAGAAGCGGTTTTGGCAGTACTGATTAGTCCTCAAACCGTTATCCCCCAAGCCGACATTGCCTTAAGCGTTGCTCGCAGGCAGACTCAAACGATTGACGCTCGGCTCCAGTCCCTGCGAGGTGTCCGCGAAACTCCCCCCGAACAACGATTTGGTGCATTTGTCAACGGTGACATCAACTTCGGCGATAAAGATACCAGCAATAGCGAACCGGGCTATGATTTCACGACGACAGGGGTTACTGCTGGCGTTGATTACCGCGTCACGGGCGACCTCGCGCTGGGAGTTGCTGTCAGTCGCCTCAGCAATGACACCGAACTTGATCATGACCTTGGCGAGGTTGAAGTTGATGGTTATGCCGTTTCTATCTATGGCAACTATAATCGGGGTAACTTTTATACGGATACCCTTGTCAGTTATGGTTGGAATGACTATGAGATAACCCGCCAAATCGAATTCGACAACCGCAGGGCTACTGCTGACCCGGACGGAAATCAACTATCGGTCGATGTGAACGGTGGTTACAATGTCAGAGCGGGCAACTTGTCTTATGGACCAACGGTAGGAGTTCGCTATGATCGCGTGGAAATTAATCACTACACAGAGGAAGGTGCGGGTAGCCTCAACATGAAAGTCCAAGACCAAGAAGCAGAATCGGTGGTTCTCAGTGCAGGTGTTCAGGCGGCTTATGGGTTCAACGTTGGCAACACTACAGTGACACCCAATTTCCGGGCACGTTACGAACACCAGTTCGCCAACGACAGCCGCGAAATCGAGACGGAACTCCTCACCCAACCGGGCATTCCGATCCGGGCGACTACAGACGACCCCGATCGCGATTACGTGAGATTAGGGGCTGGAGTGGACGTGCAGTTTTCCCCGAATTTTTCCGGCGCGATCGATTACGAAACGGTCGTCGGGCGCGAAGACTACACTGACCATGGGGTTAGAGCTCAACTCCGCTACCAATTTTAACGGTGTTCTAGGGTTTTATTGCCTGTTCTTGACTTTCGCCCTGACGTTGACGCAGTAACTTATAACGATTGGATAACACCGTTTCTACAGAGGGCGGTAAAAACGTAAAGTGAATATAAAACGAATGATCATCACTGAGTTTATCTAACACTTTGGCATAGATATCCTCACTCACTGAGATTAATTTATCCCCGATAAATAAATTAATCTTTATATTCGTAAAAGGCTTGATAAATTGTTCTGATTTAATCTCGCCACCTTTGGCAGAAAGTTTTACTAAAGTTCCTCGAAAAAATATATCGCTGACATGCTTGCCTTCCAAAAACGTGTAGTGTAAAGGAATCGGATCGACCAATGACAGAAATTGTTCTTCTGGTTTAGCTAAAAACAAATAGTAAGGCTTGCCAATTCCGCTCACATCATAAATTGGAATAGGTTGGGGCAATCCTTTGGGTTGAACCCGCATCTTTCCATTAATTCTCACCCCAGATCCAGCCGCATTGAGAGTAGACTGAGAAATCAGAATTTGACTGTCTGTCGTATAAGATTCGATGCGATAGGCTAAATTAACCTGAGAGCCCACTACTCCATATTTTGTCCGTTTCGAGGAGCCAATATTTCCAACTACAACGTCCCCCGTATTAATCCCAATGCCCATAGTCAACGGAGGTAAACCCAGAAGCTTCATGCGTTCGTTAACCGATGTCATTGCCAACTGCATCGCCACCGCACAAGCGATCGCGCGACGGGCGTCATCGTCACGAAGCGTCGGCGCACCAAACAGAACTAAAATTCCATCCCCAAGAAATTCATCAATTGTTCCCTGATATTCAGTAATCACATCCGTCATCGTGGCAAAATAAAAGTTGAGAATATTCACCACCTCTTCTGGCGTTAAACGTTCAGTTAGGGCAGTAAACCCCCTTAAATCTGACGTTAAGATGGTAATCATGCGCCGTTCGCCACCCAGTTTAGCCCCTTCAGGATTTTCTAAAACATTCGCAACAACTTCATTGGTGAGATAACGACCAAAAGTTTCGCGGATTTTAGCCACTTGATGGGCAAGATAACTCGTAATCGCAATCACTGAACCCGATAAAGCCAAAACAGGTGGAATCACGGGAATCCACCATCCGATTAAAAACGCCCCATAAGTACTACCAAATACAATACCCCCTGCGAGGATCAGTCTCAAAAATCGTTGGACAAATACCCGCCGCCTTTTCCCCTGATACCGTCCCTGCCAGGTGACAATAGCGCCTACAGTAGACCAGAAAAAAATCCATAAATTTTCTTGCAGTGGAAACCACGTTTGAATTAGGGGGCGTTCTTCTAAAGCCGCACTTAGGATTTGACTGGTAATATTGGCATGTAATTCTACCCCAGACATCCGTTCTGGCAAAGCGAACCAACTGCTACTGTAGGGTGTGAAAATCCAGTCTTGAAAACTCTCCCCGACAAAGCCAATCAGAATAATGCGATCGCGTCCCCAATCGGGAGGGATACGATCCTCCAGAATATCATGCAATGAAATCGTTTCAAAGTGTTCCTTGCTCCCTCGATAATTTAATAAAATTTGGTAGCCACCGTCATCCGTGCGAACATAACCCCCATCGTTCTTTTTGAAGCGAGAAAACGTGCTTTTTCCTAACTGCCAAGTATTGGGTTCGCCCGGTATAGGTTGGGGGCTAATTCCTTGAGCATCCAGATAGAGAAGTGCTAGATAAAATCCGAAACTGGGAATAACGTCTCCATTGGTATCTTCAACTTGTAAGAGTGCCCGTCGGATTTTCGTATCGGCATCAAAGATGACATCATTAGCGCCCACTTGCCCTTTCGCTTTCAACGCAGGCGGGGCGGCGACAGCATCTTGGCGCTTATCCCCAACCACTTTCTCAATCCCCACCAGATTAGGGGTTGTTTCAAAGAGGCGAACTAATTCCTGATAACCCGGTTGTACGGGTAAATCCCGATAAACATCCAAACCAATGGCTTTAGGGTTATGGGTTTTGAGTTTAGCAATAGCTTGGGCATAAATTTGATCCGGAAGAATCGAGCGAGACAGTTGCCCAATTTTTTTCACATCCGCCTCATCAATCCCCACGATTCCAATTCGCTGATCCAAGGGTTCGGCAGGACGCCAACGCATATACTGGTCATAAGCTGCCCATTCCCAAGTTTGCAGCATCCCCATCCACCGCAGGAAAATGATCAAACCTGTAACTGTTGGGGTAATGATCCAAACGCCACGCCATTGCCAAAGCCACCGCTTAGAGAATTTATACATTTGACCCTTCACTTCGTTGGGCATGGTGCATGAGTGGGTAGGGGCGGGTTTCACTATTATCGTTTCTTGCCACCCGGATTTTACTCAACCCGCCCCGACTTAGGGACTTGCTCCTCAGCATCTTGAGTCTCAACCGAACAGGAGTAAACTAAACAGTCAATTGAAATATTATCCAACTCCACCGATGTTAATAATTCTTGCATCTCATCGGCGATCGCGGAGTCATTAGGAAATTGCTGATAGAGTCGAGCTAAAATCATCAGCGTTTCTGCCCAAATCCTTTCTTGAGCATAGTTAGAGGCTTCGTCTTGGAGACGTTTTTTGATCCCTTCGGGTTCATTAACGAGTTGATCAAGAAGAGTTTTCAGTTCTTCGGCTGGGGTGATTCCCCTCTGAAGAGGTTGACGCTGAATCCACCCTCGAACAAAATGATCCTTACTGCGATCATCGGGGTTACACACTAAGGCAAATGTCCAAAGATACCGTTTTTCCGTTGCCAGAGATATGTGATCGGGAAGCTTAAGTTCTACAATACCGGATCTATGGGTTAGGGGTATCCTCGTATAATAAATTTCCTGGTTTTGCTCGTCTAAAAGTAGAAAATCGGCTGACTGGGCTTTCGTGGGGGGAACATACCAAAATAAGCTAGGGTTGGGGGATATGGTGGTAATTAGATTATTCATTGGCGTTAGCGCCGTTAATCGTATAGTTCCGGTAACACAAGATATCCCCCGTTGTCCGCCCCCGCCGGTTCTCTCAGGGGCACCAATATCTTCTCCTTCAGGAAACTTTAAACTAATATCGAACGACTGTGCTTTGAGTCGAGGTGCGGCGAAAGCCAAGGCTAACCCGAATGTGAGAGTAACCGCACCGAGATAGGTAAAATGCTTGAAACCACCCATGGTATAACCTTCTCCTAATCTAATTCTGAGATCTATTGCCACAGTCGCTTTAAATTCGTATATATGACGGTTACGCCAACCCTCCGTTCCGAACGGGGTTGTTGGTCACTCAGAAAAAGCCTGTGATTCAATTTAAGTTCTCCCACCCCGGGCGAGACTGTTTTAATATACTGCTTGTCTATATTTTATGTTGGTTGGGGCGGAAGTTTGAGGGAATTGACCTCCTGGGTGTGCCTGGCATCAGACCAAAGACTAATGACTAACGAACAATGACGTGTTAGCGTTAGCCTAGCAAGCTTATTGTGTCTCCCATGAAACTTGCGATCGCACAACTCAATCCCACGATTGGCGACTTAACCAGCAATGCCCAAAAAATCCTTGATGCGGCGAATCAAGCAGCGCGTCAGGGTGTCCGCCTCTTATTGACGCCGGAACTCTCCCTCTGTGGATATCCGCCGCGAGATTTACTCTTAAATCCCAGTTTTATGGAGTCCATGGCAGACTGTCTGGACAATTTAGCCCAGCAGTTACCCTCAACTCTAGCGGTTTTGGTGGGAACGGTGACAGCGAATCCTAAAGCGGAGAGTTCGGGAGGTAAACCTTTATTTAATAGTATTGCCCTGTTGGAGGGCGGTAAGATACAGCAGGTGTTTCACAAGCGCCTGTTGCCCACCTATGATGTCTTTGATGAGAACCGTTATTTTGAAGCTGGAGTCCAGAGTAATTCCTTTACCTTAGAGGCAGAGTCAGCTACCCCGATTAAAATTGGCGTGACGATTTGCGAGGATCTCTGGAACGATGAGGAATTTTGGGGAAAGCGCACGTATCAGTTCAATCCGATTACCGACTTAATCCAGCAGCAGGTTGACTTAATTGTGAATCTTTCCGCCTCGCCCTATAGTGTGGGCAAGCAACAACTGCGGGAAGCTATGTTGCAACATAGTGCTAAGCGTTATCAGCAACCGATTCTCTACACCAATCAGGTTGGGGGAAATGACGACTTAATCTTTGATGGAAACAGTGTGGGATTTAACCGCGCCGGGGAAATGGTTTGTCGCGCCTCGGCTTTTGCTACCGATATTTTGGTGGTAGAGTTTGATCCACTCCAACGAGATTTACGCCAGAGTGCGATCGCACCCGCCCCAGACAGTACCAACGCTCAAATCTGGTTCGCCCTAGTTCTAGGCATCCGAGACTATGCCCGTAAATGTGGCTTTAAACGAGTGGTGATTGGTTTGAGTGGGGGAATTGATTCATCCCTCGTCGCTGCTCTTGCCACGGAAGCCTTGGGCAGGGAAAATGTACTGGGTGTTCTCATGCCATCCCCCCATACGTCTGAACACTCGATCGATGATGCCCTGGCGTTAGCCAAAAATTTAGGGATTAAAACCCATACCTTACCCATTAGTGATTTAATGCAGGGGTATGACCAAACCTTAGAACCCCTATTTGCCGGAACAGAATTTGGCACAGCGGAGGAGAATATTCAAGCCCGGATTCGGGGAAACTTCTTAATGGCGATCGCGAATAAGTTTGACTATCTGCTAATCTCAACGGGGAATAAGTCAGAGATGGCAGTAGGATACTGTACGCTCTATGGGGATATGAACGGTGGATTAGCCGCGATCGCAGATGTTCCCAAAACCCGTGTCTATTCCCTCTGTCAATGGCTTAATTCCACAAAAGCCAGCCAAGCCACCTCAGCGCAATTAAAAGAGCAATTACCCGATACTCAACCAGAAATTATTCCCGCCAATGTCTTAGCCAAACCTCCCAGCGCTGAACTCAAACCGAATCAAACTGACCAAGACTCGTTACCGTCTTATGACATCTTGGATGATATCTTACAACGCCTGATTCATGACCATCAATCTGCCCAACAAATTATCGACGCCGGACATGATCCAGAAATCGTCCATAAAGTGATGCGAATGGTAGCACGGGCAGAATTCAAGCGCCGCCAAGCACCACCAGGATTAAAGATTACGGATCGGGCATTTGGTACCGGTTGGCGGATGCCCATCGCTAGTCGTTGGGTGGCTGTGAAAAAATCTATCTAACCAGAGAGTTTAAACTTTACAGGGAGATTGATGTATATTATTGAATCTATATTATACTGAATGGCACAGTAATCTTTTGCATAACAACCACGAACACTAGACTATGTATCTCAAAAAAACATCAACAGTTCTCGGATTAGCCGTTGGCAGTTCCTTAGCTCTGTCTGCCATGCCAGCCGAAGCAGCGACAGTCGAGTTTGGCAATAACGGTATCTTGTTTGATACGGATACCAAAATCGACTTTGACTTCATTCAGTCTCAAGGTAAGTTCCAGTCTACCTTGTTTATTGTAGAAGCGGCAAATCCGACAGACATGAGTAATCCTCTGTTTGTGGAGAACGAGCCTTATGATAAGACAAGTCCCGACTTTCTTGGAACTTGTCCAACCAGTGTCACGTCGCCCACGGGTGAATGCCAAAACTGGTTTACCTTTAAAGCTGGCGTCGAATACAGTTTGGCTCTCTTCTCCGGGAATAACAAGCCAGCCGGAACCAATGGGTTCGTTTATTCTACCGATGATCTAAATAATCCGGTAGGGCAGCAAGCATTTGTTTTCGATGGTGTCGTTCTGCCTGAGTATACAGGACCAGGAGACATTTTCGCTGATCCGCTTTTAGGTAAAGTGACGATTGCTTTCGATGACAAAGGCAATGCGAAGGATGAAGATTACCAAGACTTTATCATTACCGCTATGGTGACTGATATCCCTGAACCAGCAACCTTAGCAGGTTTAGGATTAGTCGCTGGTTCATTAGCACTGATCCGTCGTCGCCAACGGAACAAAAAGTCTTAGTCAGATTGTCGTTGCGTTTATCGTCAGTAGGGGTTTGGTTACCAAACCCCTTTTGGTTCCCAAGACCCTACTATTAAATTTTATTGAGGATTATGTAATTGTTCGTCAAGAATCCATGAGAAAAAGGTGAAGATCAAAGGAAATACAGCGTAATCCCATTTCCCAAATCCCCTTTTCCCATGAAGATTCTAATAGTAGATGATGATCCAGCGACAGCTTCACCCCTAATTGAAGCACTCACCGCCCATCACTACACCATTGAAGCCGCAACTAATGCTGAACATGGACTGGAACTCGTTCAAACCTCTCACTATGACTTAGCTGTCTTGGATGTTACCCCCCAAAACCTAGATGGTATTCATCTGTGTCAAAAACTGCGCCATCAAGGTTATCAAATGCCAATTCTCCTCGTCAGCCCCAAAGGAAGTAGCGCCGATCGCATTCGCGGATTAGAAGCAGGTGCGGATGATTATGTGATTAAACCCTATGATCTGTGCGAATTGATGGCGCGAATTCGGGCATTATTGCGGCGGCGTCACTCCACGGTATCAAAGGTGTTGACTTGGGAGAAGCTGCGGCTAGAACCGGATACGGCTGAAGTCACCTATAAAGGCGAATTATTACACCTAACGCCTAAAGAATACGGATTGTTAGAACTATTCCTGCGTCATCCTCGACGTATTTTTAGCCGTGGTGCTATCCTCGATCACATCTGGTCGAGTGATGAATTTCCCGGTGAGGAAGCCGTAACCACCCAAATTAAAGGGTTGCGACAAAAGCTGAAAGCGGCTGGGATAAAATTTAATGTAATTGAGACAGTATACGGCATAGGGTATCGCCTCAAAGATGCACCCACTCAGGAACAAGAGGACAAACAAGTCAGGGAAAAAGTAGCAGATGGCACGTCTGAAGCGAAACTCATGGCGGCAGTTGCCAAAATTTGGCAAAAGTTCAAAGAAAGCCTCCCGGAAAAAATAGACGTATTTAGGCAAGTGAGTATAACTCTGGCGACAGGAACCCTGAATCAACAACTCTGTGAGAATGCCAAAATGGAAGCCCACCGATTAGTGGGTTCATTAGGATCGTTTGGTTGTGCAGAGGGTTCTAAAATCGCCCGCGAAATTGAACAGCTCCTGCAGACTCCAATCCAAACAACGCCGCAAGATGCCCATAAGCTAAAGCATTTAATTGACTCCCTGCAACAGGCGATCGCAACTAAACCCACCCTTGAGCAGGTTACACCCCCCGCCTGTGATCCGTCCCCAGCTTCCACTTCCCCAGCCCGACTATTAGTCATTGACGATGATCAGATCCTCAGTCAACATATAGAAATCGAAGCAAAAGCCTGGGGATTGCAGGTGGATAGCGCCCCCCATCTCCAAGCCGCCAAACGAGCGATCGCACTCCATCCTCCCGATGTAATCTTACTGGATCTCACCTTTCCTGACACCCAAGAAAACGGCTTTGAACTCTTAGCAGAACTCGCTAACCAACACTCAGACATTCCCGTTTTAATCTTTTCCAGTCAAAACCACTTAAGTAGTCGAGTCAAAGCCGCCCGTTTAGGCGCTGCTACCTTTTTACAGAAACCCATGACTCCCCCAGAAATTTTGCACGCGGTGACTCAAGCAATTAATCAGCAGAAATCGGGGGAAGCTAACGTCTTAGTCGTGGATGATGACCCACAAATCCTAGCCCTGCTGCGTCATTTACTACAACCTTGGGGACTAAACGTCACCACTTTGGCACATCCCCAACGCTTCTGGGATGTCCTAGAAGCTGTATCCCCCGATTTACTAATTTTAGACGTAGAAATGCCGGAATATAGTGGCATTGAGTTATGTCAAGTTGTCCGTCATGATTTACGCTGGAGTAAGTTACCCGTGTTATTTCTTTCCGCCCATACCGAAGTGCAAACGGTACAGCAAGTTTTTACAGTTGGTGCAGATGACTATATCAAAAAACCCATTGTGGAAGCTGAACTGATTACCCGTGTGCTAAATCGTCTAGAACGTCGATCCAGTAATAGCAGTTAGTGCAATACTGCAAGGGATAGGAAGATGGGGAAGATGGGGGAGATGAGGGAGATGAGGGAAGATGGGGAAGATGGGGGAGAATTTACAAAGGACGAATGACAAATGACGAATGACAAATGACAAATGACAAATGACGAATGACAAATGACAAATGACAAATGACAAATGACAAATGACGAATGACGAATGACAAATGACGAATGACGAATGACAAATGACGAATGACGAATGACAAATGACGAATGACAAATGACGAATGACGAATGACAAATGACTAAGCCAAACGTTGTCCAATCGCTTTGAGGGCAAACTGTGGTAACACCATCATCCGCCGCCAGCGCCAAGGTTCTTGATAGAGTCGATACAGCCATTCCAAATGATTATTCCGCAACCAGATAGGCGCACGGGATTTAACCCCAGCCCAGATATCAAAGCTACCGCCAACGCCAATCCAAATCGCTTGAGGACATAAATGTCGATTTTGGGCAATCCACAACTCTTGACGGGGAACCCCTAAACCGACAAAAATTAATGGCGGTTGTTCTTTCGCCAACCTGACTTTGAGTTGATCTTCGGCTTCTGGGGACAGATAGCCATCTTCAATTCCGGCGATCGCCAGTTTCGGGTATTGTTCTTGCCATATCTTCGCTGCTGTTTGGGCAATACCCGGTTGACCCCCATAGAAAAAAACTGGATAAGACTCACCCAATTCTCCCGCCTGTCGCAGTAACGATTCTGCCAACTCAATTCCCGGACAACGCTGCTGTCGGATACCGTGGAGGAGTAAATAAAGGATGACACCCGCACCATCCGGGACAACTAATTCTGCTTGTTGGATTGAATGTGCCAAACCTGGATTACACTCCGCCTGCATCACCATTTCTGCGTTCAATGTCACCACATGACACCCTAGGTTTAGAGTAAGGCGATTACCCAGCCAGCGATCGTACTCTTGGAGTCGGTGAACAGGTAGTCCCATGACAGGGAAAGGCTTCGGTGTCTCACACATAATCAGTTTGTTGCTTATCCTCCCATCAAATTAACACTTAGCTTATCCGGCGATAGGTTCCCCACGCTCTAATCTTCGATTGAGCGTGGGATGAATCGCCAGCTTCTGGTTAAGCTTGAGCAAGCGGCGGCGAAAAATGAGAAGAGACGCGATACTTCGCGCCTCTGAAATCTATCTCTACTGGAATTGTCTAACTAGATGGCTCTTTTGATCAAGCGATTTGGGTAGAAGCCAAGTGGTGTGAAGGGGCATTCCCATTACCCTTGAGTCCACTTGTCTGTTACTTCTGTTATAAGAGAAAATCTGTAAAGATAGTAACAACTTGAGTCGATCCATTGTAAAGCTTTCAACAAGATTATCATTGGTCTTATGGTCTTTGTCCTTGGTCATCGGTATGTCCTGCCTCATTCTCATACTCAATCGGGGTTAACTAGTTATCTGGATGCGATCGCGCCACGAATGTTAAATTAGGGCTGTTCCCGCTTATCCTTAAACCCAGACATGTTTAAACCTGAACTCCTCGCCCCAGCGAAGAATCTGGAACGGTTAAAAGTCGCCATTGCTTATGGTGCAGATGCAGTGTATCTAGGGGGACAAAACTATGGATTGCGGGCGCGTGCGGATAATTTTACGGATTCTGAGTTAGCCCACGGTGTAGCATTTGCCCATCACCATGATGCCAAAATTTACGTCACGCTGAACGCCTTTCTCCACGATGCAGACTTTCAGGGACTCCCCGACTATTGCCAGTTTCTAGAATCCATTGGCGTTGATGGGGTAATTGTTTCCGATTTAGGCGTTATCCGAGTGGTTAAAACGAGTTCAAATCTCCATATTCACCTTTCCACTCAAGCCTCTTGTCTCAATTCCTATAGCGCCCGTTTGTGGAAAGAGATGGGAGTTAAGCGCTTAATTGTTGGTCGAGAACTCAGTATTACGGAAGCGGGTTTAATTGGAGAAGAATCCGGTATTGACGTGGAGATGTTTACCCACGGTGCAATGTGTATGGCGTATTCTGGTCATTGCACAATCTCTAATTTTACCGCAGGTCGCGACTCTAATCGGGGCGGATGTATCCAATCCTGTCGATTACCCTATCACTTACAACGTCAGGAGCAGCAAGCTGATGATTTAGTCAGCTTCATGTCGTCCAGAGATTTGTGGGGAATTTATCAGATTGGCGAGTTTTTTAACCATAATATTTGCTCATTAAAAATAGAAGGACGGATGAAATCATCGTTCTATGTCGCCCTAACCTGTAAGGTTTATCGCCAATTAATTGATGCTTATGCTGCTGGGAGATTAGATAAACAGTTACTCAGCCAAGCCGCAGCCGAACTGCAATCAATTCCTAACCGAGACTATTTTTCCGGTTCCTTAGAAACACCAGCCGATAAAGATTCAGTCTTTGGACAGTTATCGGGAATTAATACAGGAACCCACTCTTATTTAGGCATGGTTATGGATACAACGCCGCAAGAGATTATTTTACGGTTACTTGAACCGTTAGCTGTCGGGGATGAAATTGAAATTATCCCGTTTCAGGACAAGCCGATACCCTGGCAAGTTAATCAGCTTTTTTCGATGACAGGTGAACGCTTAGAGTCGATGCGAAAGGACAGTCTTGTGCGCTTACCCAAACCGGATGACTCCGTGCGATCGCACAATATCACCAAATTAAATGTCGTTCGATTCACCCGTTCCCCTGTAACCGTTGCTAGTTAACAATGTGGTAATGGATTTGGCAGGATTGCCATAGTGGTTACGAATGACAAATGACAAATGACAAATGACGAATGACGAATGACGAATGACGAATGACAAATGACGAATGACAAATGACGAATGACGAATGACAAATGACAAATGCAATTTAATACCTTCATTTCATCAATTAAAGATTTAGAACGCTGTGTTAATGCGCCCCATCTACATGAGGTATTATTAGAACCGATAGTATTAGCGCGACAGGGACAATTATCAAAAGCGAAGGTACATGATTTAGCCAAAAAAGCGTGGAAAAAACAACTACGCTCGGTACTCATCTGGGATGTGTTAATGCCAGAACGGGTAATGAGAACCCTTTGTGATCAGCTAAAGGATTGGCAACTCAGTCTTTTTGGTGCAATTCGTGTGTGTGATCCGGGCGCGGCTTATTGGCTGAAAACCCATTTTCCTCAGATACCTATCCAGTTAATTGTTGAGACAGGAAATCACAATCTGGAGGCGTTGCAAGGATGGTGCGAGATTTTTTCGGATTCCTTGGAACGGTTAGTCTTATCGATTGAACTACCGGAAGAAAAGCTAATTGAATATTGCCAAACCTTACCCGTTCCCTGTGAATTGCTAGGTGTGGGACCCATTCTGTTATTTTACTCGCCGCGATCGCTCTTGGTAAACCCGTTGCTGGAAAGCCAGAATATAGAAGCAACAGAAGACATCGATTCGCTATACCGATTCAACCCCGACTCCCCTCTCTACCTAGAAGCGACGGCGGCTTTTGCGGATAACCCTAATCGCCATTTTCCGACATTAGAAACTGCTCATGGAACGTTTATGTTTTTAGACAAAGATCAGTTTATCCTGGATCAGTTAGATGGGTTACGTGAGGCGGGTTTACATACAGTCCGTTTGGACTTACGCCATCTGAGTCAGGAGGACAATGTTGCTATTGATATTGATGAAATTTGTCGCCAGGTGTTAGAAAATCCGACCAAATTACGGGAAACTTGGTTCCGAGAAACACGCGCTCCTTTTTTCAAAGCGAATCGTACTACCGCCTTGTTTACCCGGATGAAATCAAAACTATCTGAATACCGGAATGATGCCTGTCTAGCGGAAGTTATGGCTGGAGAAAGTGGCAAATATGTGGTTTTTTACACCTGGCGTTCCTTCGAGATTTCCCAGATTCAAGGTATGGTTTTACCAACGGGTGAAGAAATTGTTCCCCAAGACGTTATTTTTCGTACCGTGAACGGCGAATCGGTTGATAGGTTTGAACCCGAACAAATTTTAGTGACTAATTGGATCAAAAAAGCTGTTCCGGGTTCGTTACTTCTGGGGAAAATGTCTTGATTAATTCAGACATGTAGGGGCGGGTTTGACAGATAACAGTTTGCCACAAACCGATAACTTAACTAAACCCGCCCTTCTAGAGTGCGATACCTGGGTTAAATTGAAAATTATGACGTGAGGCTCTTCGCCTATTTAGCAGAGAATGTCTAATCCTTACTTTCGCTTCAAGCAATTCACCGTCTTTCACGATCGCTGTGCGATGAAGGTGGGAACGGATGGTACACTGTTAGGGGCATGGACGGATATCACAGGCGTGCAAAGCATTCTGGATATCGGCACAGGTACGGGTTTGGTGGCGCTGATGTTGGCACAGCGATCGCAGGCGTATATCGATGCGGTGGAAATTGACGCAGAGGCTGGCATTCAGGCGCGGGAGAATGTAGCGCGATCCCCGTGGCGCGATCGCATTCAGGTGTATCAGGGTTCTGTGCAAGATTATGCCACGACTTGCTCAAAGCGGTACGATCTGATTGTGTCTAATCCTCCCTTTTTTGACAATGCCAGTAAAGCGTCACAAAAGGCGAGAACCGTCGCACGACATAGTGATTCTCTCAGGCAATTGGATCTATTACAAGTGGCAGAAAAGCTTATGGGTGAGAACGGTAGGCTTGCTGTCATTTACCCCACTGAAGTAGCCCAACTATTCCAAGAAAAAGCCGAAGCCTTTGGTTTTTTTTTCCACAGGAAACTCTCTGTTAAACCGACCTTAGCCAGTCAAACTAAACGAATTATACTGGAATTGGGGAAATATCCGTTATCCTCTCAGGAAAACATCCTTACGATAGAAGCCACCCGACGGGTTTATACCCCTGAATTTATTAGCTTGATTAAAGAATTTTACCTGAAATATTAATTTAAATATCTATATTTGGGATTATAAGTTAATTTGTATAACCATAGACATAAGCCTGAATGCTCTGGAAGTTCCGTTAGTGGTGAGGAGGGCGGGTTTTGTTGTTCCGTTTTCGGTGAGGAGGGCGGGTTTTGTTGTTCCGTTAGTGGTGAGGAGGGCGGGTTTTGTTGTTCCGTTAGTGGTGAGGAGGGCGGGTTTTGTTGTTCCGTTAGTGGTGAGGAGGGCGGGTTTTGTTGTTCCGTTTTCGGTGAGGAGCCGAATTTAGTCCCTAAACCCGCCCCTACGATTGTCCCTAAACCCGCCCCTACAATTGTTACTAAATCTGCCCCTACGATTGACTGATGAATTACGACAAACTCGATCCAGAACTCTATCCCACAAAACTTTATCTGAGTCCTGAAAAAGATGAACTCTTTGAAAAAGGAGTGTGGCCCAAGCCGTTTGTTTTCAACCAGGATGTAGTCAATGTTTTCGATAATATGATATCCCGTTCTGTCCCTCTGTATCAAGAAGTACTAACCTGTGCTGCTCATTGGGCGAGAGAATATTATCAACCGGGAACGCGGATTATTGATGTTGGCTGTTCTACGGGAACATTTCTGGAACTACTGGGGCGTTTCTTGAAGCAAAACGCTACGCTGGTTGGGATTGATAATTCTCAACCTATGCTAGAGAAAGCAGAGCAAAAGTTAGTTAAGATTAAACAAATACATAAGATTGAATTCATCTGTGACAAGGCAGAAAACTGCTCATTTGATGATAGTAGCGTTGTTGTGATTAACTACACCTTGCAATTTTTGCCGCTACAGGTGCGCCAACTCTTGCTGCGAACTATCTACGAAGGATTGGTGCCAGGAGGCTTACTATTCGTCAGTGAAAAAGTCAAATCACCCTATCCCCAATTTCAAGAGACCATCACCCGACACTACGAAGCTTTTAAAGCTCATAATGGTTATGCCCGTACTGAAATCGAACGTAAAAAGGAGGCGCTAGAGAATGTTTTAGTGCCATTGACAGAAGCCCAGCAGGTACAAATGTTGTATGATAGTAGTTTTAAGCAAGTCGATTCACTAATTAAATTACATAACTTTATTTCCTGGGTTGCTCTTAAGTAAGAGGTGATTTATACGCCCATAAACTAATAAGCTGTCATGCATTTAAATTTGGTATTAGTAGCGAGCAAGATGCAAAGCCTGCGGCATGGCTTCGCTTAACGCACTACCATCCTTGCGCCATTATTGACATTAAGGTTTAAATGCCGAACAGCTTAGTAGGCTTGACATCAAATAAACTAGACGTTAATTTAGACTTTAGCTATAACTGAACAGTTGATTCCGATTTAGCCAGACGCTCCCCTGGGAGCAACCATGATGCCATTGGGAACCTGATTTGTCTCATCGGTTCTATTCCGGAAAACTCTGAACATGGCTCAACTTGAAGACCTCACTCGTGGTGCAACTGTTAAAGGTATCTTACCCAATCACCATGTCACTGTCATTGACGCCAAGTGGCACGGCAGTGATGTGATTGAATTAACCTATAAAGATGCTAGTGGACAACCTCATACCGAACTCCTCTTTCGAGACCGAGAGCCGACATTAGATATCATCACGGAAGGGCAACCTTGGAGTTTTGACGGTGATGGCGCATTACTTCGACTCGTCTCAGAAGCCCATCGCATTCGGCTAGCTCATCTATTTGACCCACTGCTGGCTGTCCATACCTCCCTCGTCGAACCCCTCCCTCACCAGATCACAGCCGTCTATGGGGAGATGCTCACCCGTCAGCCGCTGCGGTTCCTCTTAGCGGATGATCCGGGGGCGGGGAAAACGATTATGGCAGGGTTATTTATCCGGGAGTTGCTGATTCGGGGGGATTTGCAACGCTGTCTGATTGTCTGTCCGGGGAGTCTGGCGGTACAGTGGCAAGATGAACTGTTTCACAAGTTTCATCTGCCCTTTGAGATTTTAACGAATGACCGCATCGAAGCGGCTCGCACGGGGAATGCTTTTGCCGAAATGTCGTTGGTTATCGTCCGGCTGGATAAGCTGAGCCGGAATGAGGATTTGCAAGCTAAGCTTGGTCAAACGGATTGGGATTTGGTGGTGGTGGATGAGGCGCATAAGATGTCAGCCTCGTTTTTTGGGGGAGAAATTAAGGAAACCAAGCGCTACAAGTTGGGTAAGCTGCTTTCAACGCTGACTCGTCACTTCCTGCTGATGACAGCGACTCCCCATAATGGTAAGGAAGAGGACTTTCAGCTTTTCTTGATGCTACTGGATGGCGATCGCTTTGAAGGGCGTTTCCGGGATGGGGTGCATGCTTGTGATACCTCGGACATGATTCGTCGCTTGGTTAAGGAAGATTTGCTCAAGTTTGATGGCAAGCCTCTGTTTCCAGAACGTCTGGCACATACCGCCCAGTATTTGCTGTCTGATTTGGAAGCGGTTCTCTATAAGCAGGTGACAGATTATGTGCGAGAGGAATTCAATCGGGCTGAAGCCCTTGCCAATAATGGACGCAAAGGCACCGTTGGCTTTGCCTTGACTATATTGCAACGTCGCCTTGCATCCTCCCCCGAAGCAATTTATCAGTCCCTGCAACGGCGGCGGGAGCGGTTACAGAAACGTCTACGAGACGAGAAAATGCGATCGCGCGGATTGAGTTTGGAATTGGAGTTTGGACTGACTATCGATTTGGAAGACTGGGACGATGATTTTGAGGAGTCTTCTACTGAGGAGCGGGAAACGACGGAGGAAGAGGTCATTGATCTGGCGACAGCCGCTCGCACTATTACTGAACTGCAAGCCGAAATCGATCACTTGGGCGAACTGGAAAATCTGGCGCTGCGGGTGAGGCGCAGTGGCAAGGATCGCAAATGGGAGGAGCTATCGAAACTCCTGCAAGATCAGGCAGAAATGTTTGATGCTGGGGGTTATCGGCGTAAGCTGGTGATTTTTACTGAGCATCGAGATACGTTAAACTATTTGACGGAGCGCATCGGCACGCTGTTAGGTCGTCCTGAAGCCATTGTTACAATTCATGGCGGTATGAGTCGAGACTCTCGTAAACAGGCAGAAGAAGCCTTCAAGCAAGATCCAACCGTCGAAGTCTTGATTGCCACAGATGCAGCAGGTGAAGGGATTAACCTGCAACGGGCGCATTTGATGGTGAACTATGACCTGCCTTGGAATCCCAATCGTCTGGAGCAGCGCTTTGGGCGGATTCACCGGATTGGGCAAACGGAAGTCTGTCACCTCTGGAATCTGGTGGCTGGGGAAACCCGCGAGGGGGATGTGTATCTGGCGCTGTTGCAGAAACTGGAAAAGGAGCAAAACGCGCTCGGCGGTAAGGTTTTCGATGTCTTGGGGAAAGCGATCGCGGGGAAGGAATTGCGGGAACTGCTGATCGAAGCGATTCGTTATGGCGATCGCGAGGATATCAAAGCGAAGCTTAACCAGGTGGTTGCCGATCGCCTCGATCAAGGGCGGCTACGGGAATTGCTAGAAGAACGTGCCTTGGCGCGAGACTCTATGGATGCGACGAAGGTGCAGCAAATCCGAGAGGACATGGAACGGGCAGAGGCGCGGAAACTTCAGCCCCATTTTATTGCTTCCTTTTTCTTGGCAGCTTTTCAGCGTTTGGGGGGTACGATTCGCCAACGGGAACCCAAGCGCTATGAGATTACCCATGTCCCGGCGGTGATTCGTAATCGCGATCGACAGATTAGCATCGGTGATCCGATTCTGCGGCGCTATGAGCGGGTTTGCTTTGAGAAGGAACTGATTAGCGTTCCTGGAAAACCCCTGGCAGATTTCATCTGTCCCGGTCATCCCCTCCTGGATGCTACCCTTGACCTGACTTTAGAACGCCACCGTGATTTGCTGCGACAAGGAGCCATTTTAGTGGATCAAAATGATCCGGGTGAAGCGGTACGTGCCTTGGTTTACTTAGAGCATTCCATCCAAGATGCTCGCACAGAACGGGAAGGTCGGCGTCGGGTTGTTTCTCGCCGGATGCAGTATGTAGAAATTGACACCACCGGACAGGCTAAAGGGGCAGGTTATGCTCCCTATCTCGACTATCGACCCCTAGAGGAAGCCGAAAAACCCCTCGTGGAATCGGTTCTGGGTTCTGTAGGGCTTCGAGATGAAATTGAAAGTAAAGCCACCAGCTATGCCATTGCCAACTTGGTTACTCCCCATCTCCAGGAGGTGGGGGAACGTAAACAGGAGTTAATTGAAAAGACGGTTCGGGCGGTTAAGGATCGGCTAACTAAGGAAATTAACTATTGGGATCAACGGGCGGCAGATTTGCGGTTACAGGAACAAGCCGGTAAGCCCAATGCCAAGCTCAACTCGACAAAAGCCCAGCAACGGGCAGATGAGTTAGCCGCACGGCTGCAGAAGCGTCTGTCTGAATTGGAACAGGAACGCAAGCTGTCCCCGATGCCGCCTGTGGTGGTTGGTGGGGCGCTGGTTGTGCCTATCGGACTGTTGCAACGGTTGCAAGGCAAACGGGATTCGACTGCCACAATGTTTGCCAGAGAAACCAAGCGGGTAGAACAGTTGGCAATGGAAGCAGTGATGGCAGAGGAACAAGCATTCGGTTATCAGCCTCAGGATGTTAGTGCCAAAAAGTGTGGCTATGACATCGAATCAGTTGTACCTGGAACCGGGCGGCTGCGGTTTATTGAAGTCAAGGGCAGAATAGAAGGAGCGGATACTGTCACGGTCACCAAAAATGAAATCCTTACGGCTCTGAATCAGCCAGATAATTATATTTTGGCGTTGGTGCAGGTTCCCCCTAATCGAAAATTCCCGGAAGGGGATGCGTTTGTGGTTCGGGAAGCGAGGGGAGAGTATAAGTTACCAGGAAACGGCTGTGTGGTGCGTTATGTGAGGGAACCGTTTCAACGGGAGCCGGATTTTGGTGCGAGTAGCGTGAATTACCACTGGCAGGAGTTATGGGAACGGGGGGAGCAACCGAGATGAGTTATCGAGAATTCACCTGGTCCAAGGCGAAGCAAGATTTTAGCTTAAAGACGATTGAGGGCGATCGCTTTTTTCCGGTTCTCCCGGAAGTGCAACCCAGTTCCCTCTTGCAGGAAATGCTTCAGCGTAATATTCCTTGGGCGATCGCGGTTGGCAATGAAAAAGCTCGTTCTGAAGCGATTATTAATCCGATTCTGTTGGAGGTTCAGCAAGTCTTAGAGCGGAAAATCAGCGTTTTTTCAGGAGAAGAGTTCAATGTAGATCCCAAAGCTGGACTCAATGGCATCTGTGACTTTTTAATCAGTCAATCACCCGAGCAAATTGTGGTGGAAGCCCCGGTTTTGGTCGTGGTGGAAGCGAAAAAAGACGACTTGAAGCGAGGGATGGGACAGTGTTTGGCTGAGATGGTGGCAGCGCAGCGCTTTAACCGGGCGAATGAACAAGCAATTCCCACGATTTATGGCAGTGTGACGACAGGAACGGCTTGGCGGTTTCTTAAGTTGGAGGACAGTATAGTAACAGTGGATTTGACGGATTATCCGGTTCCCCCGGTTGAACAGGTACTCAGTATTTTAGTGTGGATAGCCAATAACACCCGATGAGAAAGAAGCTGATTGAAGTTGCCCTGCCTCTAGAAGCCATTAATGCAGAATCGGCTCGTGAAAAGTCGATTCGCCATGGGCATCCCTCAACGCTGCATCTGTGGTGGGCGAGGCGACCATTGGCAGCTTGTCGAGCCGTGTTATGGGCGTCTTTGGTCGATGATCCGTCCAGTTGGTTGGATAAGTTTCCCACAGAAGAAGACCAGAAGCGGGAACGGCAGCGACTCTTTGATATTTTAGGGCGAATTACTATCGAAACCGATAAGAAGGGGAATCAAAAGCAAGTGGTGCGCGGTTTGGTGTCCTGGGATGATATCAAAGAACCGGCAATCATTGACGAGGCACAAAAGGAAATTGCCCGATGTTTGGCTTGGGATAGAGGGGAAGAACCGCCAACGAAGCCAGAGGCGGTACGGGACTATATTGCTAAATATGCGCCGCCTGTCTATGACCCTTTTGCTGGGGGTGGCTCGATTCCTTTGGAGGCGCAACGGTTGGGATTAGAAGCTCATGCCAGCGATTTGAATCCGGTGGCGGTGTTGATTAATAAGGCGCTGATTGAAATTCCGCCTAAGTTTAAAGATTTATCGCCTATTAATCCAGAAAATCGCCAGAAAAAGGGGATGAATGTTTGGAAAGGGGCGCAAGGATTGGCGGCGGATGTGCGGTTTTATGGGCAATGGATGCGGGATGAAGCATTTAAGCGGATTGGGCATTTGTACCCGAAGGTGGAGTTACCAAAGGAGTATGGGGGAGGAAAAGCAACAGTAATCGCATGGTTGTGGGCAAGAACGGTGAAGTGTCCGAACCCGGCTTGTGGCTGTCAAATGCCTTTGGTGCGGAGTTTTCAGCTTTCGACGAAGAAGGGGAAAGAGGCTTGGGTTGAACCGCAAATTGACCGAGAGCAGACGCCGCCAGCGATTCGGTTTGAGGTGAAAACTGGGAAGGGAGAAGTTCCAGAAGGAACGGTGAGCCGCAAAGGTGCAGGGTGTATTGCTTGTGAAACGCCTGTGCCGTTTGACCATATTCGCAGTGAGGGCAAGGCGGGGCGGATGAGTCAGCAGTTGATGGCGATTGTAGCTGAAGGGCAAAGTGGGCGGGTTTATCTTGCTCCTACTGAGGAACATGAAAAAATTGCCAATTCTGCTCAACCCGAATGGAAACCAGATACCGATTTACCAGAACAAGCATTAGGTTTTCGAGTCCAGCTTTACGGTATGGTTAAACACGCCAATCTCTTCACCGATCGCCAACTTGTTGCTCTAACCACCTTCAGCGATTTAGTCAGTGAGGCAAGGGAAAAGGCGACGCAAGATGCTATCTCTGCGGGTCTGTCTGATGATGATGTGCCGCTGAATGATGGCGGGACTGGGGCAAGGGCTTATGGAGATGCGATCGCAACTTATTTGGCTTTTGGAGTAAGCAAGTCATCTGATTATTGGTCAAATATATGCACTTGGAGATCTGACTCTAAAAACTTGGGAGTGGGTCATGTTTTTTCCAGACAAGCTATTCCTATGGTTTGGGATTTTGCAGAAGGAAATATTTTCAGTGATTCATCAGGTAATTGGCTAAAAAACCTTGAATGGGTAATTGGTGTCTTAGAAAAAGTTCCGTCCTCGATTTTAGCTGAAGTTAGTCAATGTGATGCACGATCTATCGAAACCCAAAAATCTAAGCTTGTTTCAGTAGATCCTCCTTATTACGACAACATAGGCTACGCTGATTTAGCTGATTTCTTCTATGTCTGGCTACGTCGAACTATTGGAAAATTTTATTTAAATATTTGTAGCACTCTCCTTGTTCCAAAATCTCAAGAATTAGTTGCTACACCCTATCGTTTTGGAGGAAGTAAACAAAAAGCTCAAATATTTTTTGAAGAAGGGTTAGGCAAAGCCTTCAATCGAATGCATGAAATCTCCCCTGCAGACTATCCCCTCACAATTTACTATGCTTTCAAGCAATCAGAGACAGAAAAAAAGGGCAAAAGTGATGAATCAGTGGCTTCTACAGGTTGGGAAACCATGCTAGAAGGCTTAATGAAAGCTGATTTCAGTATTGGCGGAACCTGGCCGATGCGAAGTGAATTGAGTAACCGCATGGTTGCCAGTGGCACCAACGCCCTCGCCTCCTCCATCGTCCTCGTTTGTCGCCCCCGCCCCACCGACGCACCCAAAACCACCCGCCGCCAATTCCTCACCGAACTCAAACGCCAACTCCCCAAAGCCCTGAAAACCCTGCAACAAGGCAACATCGCCCCGGTAGACCTCGCCCAAGCCAGCATCGGACCCGGTATGGCAGTCTTCTCTCAATACGCCGCCGTCCTCGAAAACGACGGTTCCCCCATGCGGGTTCGCACCGCCCTACAACTGATCAACCAAATCCTCGACGAATATCTCACCGAACAAGAAGGCGCATTTGACAGCGATACCCGTTGGGCGCTCACCTGGTTCGAGCAGTATCAATTTAACTCAGGACAGTATGGTGATGCTGAAACCCTTTCCAAAGCCAAAAATACCAGTGTTAGTGGCATGGTTGATGCGGGAATCCTAGAGGCAAAGGGCGGCAAAGTTCGCCTGCTCAAACGGGAGGAGTTGAAGTCAGACTGGAATCCCAATAGCGATAGCCGGATGCCCGATTGGGAAGTCACCCAATACCTCATCCACGAACTCGACCAAAAAGGCGAGATGGGAGCGGCTGAAATGTTGGCGAAATTAGGCGAAAGAGGCGAAATTGCCAGGGATTTAGCCTATCGACTCTATAGCTTGTGCGATAGAAAAGGTTGGGCAGCCGAAGGCATTGCCTACAACAGCCTGGTCATCTCTTGGCCCGAAATTACCCGCTTGGCAAGTGAGTTTCAATCTCAGCCCATCCAAGGCGATTTAGGATTTTAGGTTTGAATTTGGGAATTCTAGAGGTGAAAATTAATGAAAGTACAAATCTTTTTCCCACTCTTCGAGAAGGACAAAGCCCTACATCCCCCAGAGGGGAGCCGGAGTGAGAGTTCAGGACTTGAATCCGTTACATAAGACCTACTCAAAACTGATCAACCGTAGTCAAATCTAACCTTGATGCTTACTTCCTGCTTCACTCTGGCAGTGTCGGCACTCAACCCTTCGACTCCGCTCAGGGTCAACACCTCGGCTACGCTCGGTGTTGACCCTTCGACTCCGCGGAAATTGAGCCTGTCGAAATTCAGGGTCAACCCTTCGACTCCGCGGAAATTGAGCCTGTCGAAATTCAGGGTCAACCCTTCGACTCCGCTCAGGGTCAACCAGTCCACAGGCACTTCCCCACCTAACTGGCGGCTATTTCCAAATTAAAGGATGCGTTCAGATCTCGGTCACATTTAAATCCACAGTTGTCGCACCGGAAAACCCGTTCAGA
>NZ_JAVKBY010000060.1:0-4546 GCF_040222985.1 Coleofasciculus sp. F4-SAH-05 | reverse complement strand
GTGCTGGGCTTTACTCCTACTACCAGTTCTATGATTGATAAAATTTTGGCTGTAGCTCTTGATTTAATCAATCCTAAACATTTAAGAAATTGGTTTGCTCATTGTTGTTACTGTACCTCATAGCAGCGCGAAGCGCTGTATCGCGTACAATATCCCAATTTATAATTGGAAGGAACATCTGTTCATAGGCTACTAAATCTTGGGCTTGTTCAGGTCGTCCCATTAGGGAGATAAGCTGATCCTCTGCATTCTGAGTTTTCAGAATTAAGCGAAACAAGAACATTTCTGCACATTTTTCAGCTTCATTCCATGAGTCTGCTTTATCCTGTAGACGAGTCCAAGCACGATATATACTCTCCTGTTCTTCCCTGCCAAAAATAAGCGCATATTTTTTTAGTCTTATACTTAATTGCCGTAATTCAAAGTTTTTACGTTCCTCAATTTGGCGAGTAATATCTCGCACTAAGTCGGCTATAGAGTTTGGAGAATAAGCACAAAGCGCTGGTTCATAATCCTTAAGTTTTACATCATCTATAGTTTGACCAAGATTAATTACTACTTGTTGGATAGATATAGTTTGAGTTAATGGCGCAAGACGTTGTCCTAAATCACTTGGAACTGATAAGTTTGGATTAATACAATGTTCCTTGATTTGTCTAGCGATTTGTTCGAGGGTGATATCTTCTCTAGTCAGGCAAGTTTCACAGTCAGATTGAGTCCATTGAAACCCAGAAGTACAGGGATCTTCTTTGTATTCTTCAAGAATCGAATGAGGCGGAAATAAATCCTGTGGCAAACTTTGCTGCAATTGATAAGCGTCTGGACTACCCTCAAATGAAAGGAGTCGATAAGCCGCTTGTTTAGCCACGATATGATTGACTTCGAGAAGCTGTTCAACTTCATCCTTAACTGCTATCCAAACTGATTCTGACGCAGTACGGAAAAGCCAAGCAAAAAGGTTATACTTATCGGGTTCTCCCATTATTGCTTCAGCCAAACATACTGTAGCAATGATATGTATAAAATTACCGCGTGGTAGGTGCGAGATGACAGCCAGTGCGACTCGTCCAAGACGCAGTAACCCATCATCTTCGATAGTCGTGAATCTGTACTTGCCTAGGGTAAATTGTTGTCCAGGTTGGAGTTGTTCTCCAATGCGATTATAAATTTCCTGATTGATTTCCTCAGCCCTTTGTCTTGAATTGCACCGTTGCCACGAAAATCCGTAGAGATGAACAAATCCCAACCAACTTTCAAAGGCTGAGTGGAGTTCAGATATAACTTTTGGTGATTCACGCCAACGCAAAAAGTTCCTAGACGTAGCATGCTACGTCTCTACATAGCGCCCCTATCCCTTGCCGTATGATTCTAACGCCCTAGTGTTTCCCTCGCCTTTTCACGCAGGCTGGCAGCTTTTTCATGATCGGGTTCGAGTTGCAGGGCTTTATCCAGAGAAGGAATCGCTTCCGTGGTGCGCCCTAACGCCATGAGCGCCTCACCGCGAGTTGCCCAAGCATCGGCGGAGTTCCGATCCAATTCAATCGCTTTGTCTAACGCTTGAACCGCCTCAGCGGAACGTCCCACCCCTTGCAGTGCTATGCCATAGCGAATCCAACCTCGGGCAAAATCGGGATAGTATTCCGCTACCCGTCCATACAGTCGCAAGGCGTCTATAATCTGGTTTTGTTGGCGTAAGGCATCGGCTTTGCTGACTAAGGCTTCGGCATAATCGGATTGGTAGGCGAGGGCGTCATTACAAGAGACTAGGGCTTGTTCAGGCTGTCCTAATTGATTGAGACTCTCGCACCGTCCCCAATAGGCTGGGGCTAAGTCAGATTGGAGTTCGAGCGCCTGATTGTAAACCTCAATTGCTTCCTCATAGTCTCCAGCTTTTCTTAAGTCTTCGGCTTCGGCGAGCAAGGATTCAGCCGTGGGTTCGGGGGTTGGCGAGGGAGAAGGAGAAGGAGTTGGGCTTGGGCTTTCCACCGGGACATCCTTAATTTGAGACTGATGATTCAATTGAGAGGGGAGTAGAATCAGGGTGACAGCAACCGTGGAACTAACCGCGATCGCGATCGTGGCAATTGTCCAAGGCTGCATCAACCATTGCCGAAATCCATGGCTTCTGGCTGCAGTTGACACCGTTGCGGTTGGTTCAACGTCCTGAGGTTGACTTAGGGATACGGTAGCATCCGTCTGAGCCGGGGTGGGCTGAGAGGTTTGGGTGCGTCCGGTGTCTTGGGTTTGACTAGCGGACGATTCGCTATTCGACTCCTCGATTTCAATCAGCGTCGATTCCGTTGGTGTCGCCTCCCACGCCTGAGTCTCGGCTGAATCATCGGGGAAATTTTGACTTTCCTGATCCGTCGGCGCTTGGGGATCAACCAGGGGCGGCAATTCACACTCAGGGGCTAACGGTTGGGGGGGTGACGCCGACTCCAATAATGGCGCGGGTAAACTCTGGAATGCTAACAGGGTTTCTTCTGCTGTCGAGTAGCGATCGCGAAAATCATAGCGCACCATCTTATCCAAAATTTTTCCCAATTCCGGACTAATCTGCTTGGCATATTTGCGCCAGTTGAGTTCACCCGTATCGGAGTCTTCTTTAATATGTTTGGGATGAATTCCCGTTAATAACTGAATCCCAATAATCCCCACCGCATAAACATCACTACTATAGCGAGGTTTTCCTGCCAGTTGCTCATTGGGCATATATCCCTTAGTGCCGATAGAAATCGTCACATTGGTCAGCGCTGTTTCCGGATTCAGCGACTCACATCTAACCTGTTTCACCGCACCAAAATCAATCAGCACAATTCTGCCATCAGCGGCGCGGTGAATCAAATTAGCTGGCTTGATATCCCGGTGGATCACATTCTGTTGATGGACAAATGTTAGTACCTGCAATATATCTTGCAGGAGGGATAGCACTTTTTCCTGTGACCACGTCAGATGAGAGTCTATCTCTTTACTTAAGGGTTGTCCTTGAATATATTCCTGAGCCAGATAAAATTCATGATTTTCCTCAAAATGAGCCAAAAGCCGGGGAATCTGCTCATGATTACCCAGTCGATAGAGGACTTGAGCTTCCGTTTGGAAGAGGCGTCTCGCCGTTTGCAGCCCCTCCTCATCATCATCGCTCACTTGAGGTTTTAATTTTTTAACGACGCATTGGGGATGACCGGGCAAATGCATATCCCGCGCCAAGAAGGTTTGACCAAACCCTCCGACCCCTAGCTTTTCCATAACGTGATAGCGTCCGCCTAGAGGTTTATTGTCCCAAGCGTCTTGAGAACCCGACACCATCGTTTTTGTCAGCGCCCCTGTTGAATTTTTCTTCATCACTAGACACGTCCATAAATTACACGTCAACCCTGGATTACAAGGGTCTTTGACTAATTTTTAGACAAGTCTAATTAACTATCGCATTGAAAACAGCACCCCACTAACTTGTCTTATTCTTTATCTGGCAATCGAACCTGAGTTCATTGTTTATTTTTTCCAAGATAGTCGCTAATTCACCGACAGGAAGTTTACCGACGAATCAGCTATTCTTGTTTCTTTTCAAAAATAACCTTGACCGATAACTGTCGTTCGATCAGTTTGAGGTCTTATAACTCTGGCTGACCCGACACGTTTCTGGAAACACTGCACGTTAGAGTCTGCTCACCTGACTCCGGGGAGCCAGATGCCTACCATGTTAATTATAGAGGCGATACTCACTCTCTAACAAAAAAGCGCTTAACATGAGGACATTCAATCGTAAATTTACCAACGGCGCAACCAAGCTTTACCAACGGTGCAAACAAGCTGAACCTCTGATGAACAAAGACTTTTGTCTGTTTTGTCTAGTCATCAACGCTGAGGTTTAATTGAATTATTTGCTCTACTGTTCACATTTGGGGCATCATTTTTATCTAGGGCAGGGAAAAATCAGTCACTCATCACCCGTCGCCGCTTCCTGGTTACCTCCGCCTTAACCAGTGGTGGATTGATCACCGCTAACCTGTTATCGAAATCAGGATTAGCCCAGAGTACAGCACCGGGGATGATCACCTCAGATAAAATCCGTCCACAAACCCCTTACGGGGTGGCTAGTGGTGACGTGAGTCGTGATCAGGCGGTTATTTGGAGCAAGAGCGATCGCGCCAGCCGGATGATTGTAGACTATGATACCAGCGAATCCTTTAGCAACCCGCAACGGGTGATGGGATCGACGGCATTAGAAAGTGTGGAGGGCGACCCGAGCTACTTGAGTGGACTGGGGTTTTTAATTAGGCTAAGCGGGTCGCCCCTACAGAGGTGAATAATTGTCAAGAAAGATGTGGGTAATCCATTATAAAATGAATGGATTGGCGTCTCGCTCGCTATTTTGTATAGTTTTTTATTTCTTGCACTAGCTATCGTGACATCCTCCTACACCGAATCAGAGATTACGGTGTAGGCTTCCTTTGTCGTAGTCTTACGGCTACGCTTGGGGCGTTTTATAGTGGGGAATATGCCCAGCCCCACTCTCTTGATATTAATCGCAGCGTTCCAATCTCTG